>JBFLKR010000042.1:0-17776 GCA_040883295.1 Acidimicrobiia bacterium | reverse complement strand
TTCAGCTCGGGGCGGTCGAGGCCGTACAGGCCCCAGAGTCCGGTCAGGTCGAGCGGGGCGTCGACCTGGTAGACGTGCTCCTCGTCGATCTGCAGCTCTCGCTTCAGCAGGTCCAGCACCTCGGCGGGGATGCCGGGGTGCACCTCGAGGCGCACGACCCGCCCGAAGCGACGCCGCGCGATCTCGGTGGCGATCGCCTCCAACAGGTCGTCGGCCTCGTCCTCCTCCACCTCGATGTCGGCGTTGCGGGTGACCCGGAACGGGTGGTGGTCGACGATCTCCATACCGGGGAAGAGATCCCCGAGGTGGGCGGCGATGAGGTCCTCCAGCCGGACGAAGCGGGTCCCGTCGGCGGTGGGCAGGAACCGGTCGAGGATCGGCGGCACCTTCACCCTGGCGAACTTCGTCTCGCCCTCGGGATCGCGTATGCGGACGGCCAGGTTGAGGCTCAGGTCCGAGATGTACGGGAAGGGATGGGACGGGTCGACCGCCAGGGGCGTGAGAACCGGGAAGAGCTGGTCCCGGAACTGGAGGTCGAGGGCCCGGCGGTCGGCCTCGGCGAGCTCGTCGTAGCCGACCATGGTGACCGCCTGGGTGGCGATCGCCGGGAGGAACTCCTCGACGAAGACCCGATCGAGCTCCTCGTACATCGCCTGCACCTCGACCGCGATCGCCGACAGCTGCTCACTCGGCGTCATCCCGTCGGCGGGGGCCTGGGTGACCCCCGCCGCCACCTGTTCCATGAGCCCGGCGACGCGGACCTGGAAGAACTCGTCGAGGTTGGATTGGGTGATGGCGAGGAACTTCGCCCACTCGAGCAGCGGGAGGTCACCGCGGCCGGCGAGGGCGAGGACTCGCCGGTTGAAGTCGAGCCACGACAGCTCGCGATTGAAGAAGTGCTCGGGATTGCGCCCGGCCTTGCCACGGTTCACCCAGCCACCCGCACTGGGTCCCCCCTCGTCGATCGTCACGTCCGTCACGGCCCCGATTGAAGCAGGCTCCGGCGTGCATCCACCCGGCTCAGGCGACGCGTCGGCCGCCTTGGTACACCCCGACGATCGAGTCGCGCACCCCGGCGAGGTCAGCGAGGGGGTCGGCGTCGCACACGACGAGGTCGGCGTGACGACCGGGCTCGAGCGACCCGACCCGGTCCTCCCAGCCCATGAGTTCCGCGGCGCCTGTCGTGGCCGCCCGGAGCACGTCGACCGGCGACATCCCCCCGGCGGCCATGAGCGGCAACTCGTCGAGGTTGCGGCCATGGGGCGTGACCGCCGAGTCGGTGCCCATCGCCACGCGCACGCCACCCGCCACCGCCCGTCGGAACGAGTCGGCATGGGCCTCGACCACCTCCCGGGCCTTGCGGACCGACTGCTCGGGGATGGCAGCCCCGGCGTCGGCCGCCCGGACCACCCCGAGCGGGGCCACCAGCGTGGGGACGAGCCACGTGCCGGCCTCGCGCATGCGGTCGATCGCCTCGTCGTCGAGGTAGATGCCGTGCTCGATGGAGCGGATCCCCGCCGCCACCGCGTTCTTGATCCCCTCGGTGGCCTGGGCGTGGGCCATCACGAACGCCCCCTGGGAGGCGGCTTCGGCCACGAGCACCTCCAACTCGTCCATGGCGAAGTGGGCATGGGTGGGGTCGTCGGTGGGACTGAGGACGCCGCCGGAGGTGGCCACCTTGATGACGTCGGCGCCGGCCCGCAGGACCTCGCGGACCTTGCGTCGCATCTCGTCGGGCCCGTCGACGATCGGGTCCGGCATCCCCGGGTAGGTCGGGAGGAGGTCGAGGTGGGCGCCGCTCGGCAGCCAGCCGTCGCCGTGACCGCCGGTCTGGCTGAGCAGCGTCAAGGAGATCTGCATGCGGGGGCCGGCCACGAGGCCCCCCTCGACCGCCCGCTTCACGCCGAGGTCGGTGCCACCGGCGTCGCGGACCGTCGTGACCCCGGTGGCCAGCGTCGCCTGCATCGATCCGATGGCCTGGAAGAACCGATAGGAGAAGGGCGTCTGGGCGAGAAGCGCGAAGTCGACGTGGGGGAGCATGAGGTGCACGTGGGCGTCGATGAGCCCGGGCAGCACCCAGCGGCCAGCGCAGTCGACGGCGTCGTCGCCGTCCAGGTCCGGGCCGATGGCGGCCACGCGTCCATCGGAGACGGCGACGTCGGCGGTCTGGAACGAGCCGGTGGCGGGGTCGAAGACGGAGCCGCCGGCGAACACGGTGCGGGTCATGGCCGCAGGCTACGTCGGGGACCCGCCCGGGACCGCGTAGCCTCGCTCCCATGGGGACCTCGCTGCGAGCCCGGTTCGCCCGACAGGTGATGGTCACGGAGCTCGCCCGTCGCAACTCGATCGTGCCCCGCGGGGAGCGGACGGTCGAGCAGGCCCGGGCCGAGCTCGACCACCAGGGGCGCCTGCTGCGGCTCCCCCACGACCTCCACTTCAACCGGGGCGAGGTCGGCGGGGTCGGGGGCGAGTGGCTCGAAGCCGACGCCCACGACCGCTCGGCACGCCTCCTCTACCTCCACGGCGGCGGCTATGCGATCGGGTCCTGCGACAGCCACCGGGGGATCGCCGGGTGGGTCGTCGAGGCCCTGGGCATCCCCGCCTTCCTCCCCGAGTACCGGCTGGCACCCGAGCACCCGTTCCCTGCCGCCCTCGACGACGCCCTCGCCTGCTTCGAGGCGCTCGCCGACCAGGTCCCGGCCGAGCGCATCCTCGTGGCCGGCGACTCGGCCGGGGGTGGGCTGGCGTTGGCCCTGACGATCGCCCTGCGCGACCGGGGCGCCCCGCTCCCAGGGGCCGTGGCGACCATGTCGGCGTGGACCGACCTCACCGGGAGCGGCGAGTCGCTGCGCACCCGGGCGGACCGCGAGTTCATGCTCATCCCCGACCTCATGGCGGACGTGGCCGCCTTCTACCACGGGGACGTCGAGCCCACCCATCCCCTGGTCTCCCCCGTGTTCGCCGACCTCTCGGGCCTCCCCCCGCTGCTGCTGCAGGTGGGCGACGAGGAGATCCTCCTCGACGACTCGGTGCGCGTCTGGGAAAAGGCCCGGGCCGCCGGCACCGAGGCGACCCTGCGGGTGTACCCGGGCATGTGGCACGTCTGGCATGCCCTCGCCCGATGGGTGCCCGAGGCGCGTCGGGCGAACGCGGAGATCGCCCGGTTCTGGTGGTCGACGATCGGTGAGGTGCCGCCTCAGCGCCGCTCGACGCTGTAGTTCGGCGCCTCCTTCGTGATGAGCACGTCGTGGGGGTGCCCCTCGATGAGCGACGCCTGGGTGATCCGGACGAAGCCGACATCGCCCTGGAGCGTCGCCACGTCGGGCGCCCCGCAGTAGCCCATGGCCGAACGCAGGCCCCCGACCATCTGGAAGAGCACGTCGCCGACCGGGCCCTTGAAGGGCACCACGCCCTCGATGCCCTCGGGAACGAGCTTGCGCTGGTCCTCCTGGAAGTAGCGGTCGGCCGAGCCCCCGGCCATGGCCCCCATCGAGCCCATGCCCCGGTAGGCCTTGTACCGCCGTCCGTCCCGAAGGATCTCCTCGCCCGGGGACTCCTCGGTCCCCGCCAGCATCGAGCCCACCATCACCGTCGACCCGCCGGCGGCGAGCGCCTTGGGCACGTCGCCGGTCTGCTTGACACCGCCGTCGGCGACCACCGGCACGTCGGCCTCCAACGCCACCGAGGCCGCGTCGAGGATGGCGGTCAGCTGGGGCATGCCGACCCCGGTCACCACCCGGGTCGTGCAGATGGAGCCGGGACCGATGCCGACCTTGACGGCGTCGGCGCCCCGGTCGATGAGGTCCCGGGCACCGGCGGCGGTGGCGATGTTGCCGGCCACGACGTCGACGTCGAACCGCTCCTTGAGTCGCACGAGCGCCCCGAGGATGCCCTCGTGGTGGCCGTGGGCGGAGTCCAGGACGAGCGCGTCGACGCCCGCCTCCACGAGGCCCGCGGCCCGCTCGTCCAACTCGTCGGTGGCACCGACCGCGGCGGCGACCCGCAGGCGACCGAGGTCGTCCTTGGCGGCGAGCGGGTAGTCGAGGCGTTTCTGGAGGTCCTTGATGGTGATGAGGCCGGTGAGGCGGCCGTCGGCGTCGACGACCGGGAGTTTCTCGATGCGGTGCTCACGCAGGATCTCGCGGGCCTGCTCGAGGGAGGTGCCGGTCGGGGCGGTGATGAGGCCGTCCGACGTCATCCGGCTCTCCACGGGTTGGCCGAAGTCGGTCTCGAAGCGGATGTCGCGGTTGGTGAGGATTCCCACGAGCGTGCCGTCGGACTCGATGATCGGCACGCCGGAGATCTTGTAGGACGCCATGAGGTCCTCGGCGTCCTGGAGGACGGCGCCCGGGTGGAGGGTGATGGGGTCGACGATCATCCCCGACTCAGAGCGCTTCACCTTGCGCACCATGTCCACCTGGGCCTCGATGGACATCTTCTTGTGGACGACGCCGATGCCGCCCTGACGGGCCATGGCGATCGCCATGCGGGTCTCGGTGACGGTGTCCATCGCCGCCGAGACGAGCGGGATGTTGAGCGGCACGGACCGGGAGAACCGCGTGGCGGTCGAGACGTCCTTCGGCAGGGTCGTCGAGTGGCGAGGGACGAGGAGGACGTCGTCGAACGCCAACGCGTCGCCCGTGATCTTCTCGCTCATCTCACCACCCGCTCGGCCTGCGTGGGCCGAGAGGATAGGTCGGCACCAGCGCTCCGACGCGCCCGGCCGTCAGCGTGTGGTGGCGATCCCGGCGAAGACGAACTCCACCACCGTGTCGGTGACCTCGCCGAGCCGGTCGGACGGGTTCGGGGCCTGGATGAGGATCTTCGAGCCGGACATGATGCAGTCCTGGAGCAACCGACCCATCACGTCGAGGGGGAGGGGCCGGAGGCTCCCCTCGGCGACGCCGGCCCGCAGGAGACCGATGAACTCGCCCACGAGGGCGACGTGGGCGGCTTCGGCGCGGCGTTGGGCCTCCCCCGAGAGCTTCGGCACCTCGCGGTGGAGCAGGTAGCCGAGCGTGGGGTCGGTGGCGACGAATTCGACGAGCGCCCGCACGAGCGCCTCGAGGCGAGTGATCGTGGGGACCCCGTCGGGCAGGGCGGCGAGCATGGCCTCGAAGGTGGCCGGGAGCTCCTCCTCGACGAGGGTGGCGAGGAGGTCCTCCTTGTCCCGGAAGTACTCGTAGATCGTCGTGCGGCCGACGCCCGCCTCGGCGGCGAGCTCGGCGAACGTCGTCTGCTCGTAGCCAAGGTCGGCGAACACGTCCATGGCGGCGTCGAGCAACCGGCGGCGGATCATCCGCTTGTGCTCGGCGACCGTGTCGGCCTGGATCCGGGGCATACCGAGGAGGATACGGCACCGCGACGGATTGGGGACGGGCGCGGTGCGGTTACCCTCCCGCCACGTTCTGCGATCGGAGCGTGTTCGACATGGGCGTCACCGTCGTGCTGGGTGCCCAATGGGGTGACGAGGGCAAGGGCCGGGTCACCGATTTCTTCGCCGAGGGGGCGGACGTCGTGGTCCGCTACCAGGGTGGCAACAACGCCGGCCACACCATCATCGTGGGCGAGGAGCGGTTCGCGCTGTCGCTGATCCCCTCGGGGGTGATGAACCCCGACGCCATCCCGGTGATCGGGAATGGCTGCGTCGTCGACCCGGCGGTGCTGGTGGCCGAGCTGGACATGCTCACGGACCGCGGCATCGACCCGTCCCGGCTGCGGATCAGCCCCAACGCCCACCTCATCATGCCGTGGCACAAGGAGCTCGACGTCGCCTACGAGACGCGGCGGGGCCCCGGCGCCATCGGCACCACCAAGAAGGGCATCGGGCCCGCCTACCAGGACAAGGTCATCCGTTCGTCGGCCATCCGGGTGCAGGACCTCCTCGACCCCGACGGGTTCCGCGAGCGGGTCGAGCGGGTCGCCTCGGAGAAGAACCGGATCCTCGACGCCTTCGATGCCGAGACCTTCGACGCATCCGGCATCGCCGACGAGTACCTCGCCCTCGCCGACCGCATCCTGCCGCTGGTCACCGACACCGCCCTGCTCGTGCATCGGGCGGTCGTGGCGGGCCACGACGTGCTCTTCGAGGGCGCCCAGGGAACGCTGCTCGACGTGGACCACGGCACCTACCCGTTCGTGACGTCGTCCTCCACGACGGCGGGTGGGGCCGCCACCGGCTCGGGCGTCGGCCCCAAGGACATCGACGAGGTCGTCGGCGTCACCAAGGCGTACCAGACCCGGGTCGGCGAGGGCCCCTTCCCCACCGAGCTCCACGACGAGGCCGGCGAGCGGCTCGTGTCGGTCGGGGGCGAGTTCGGGGTCGTGACCGGGCGTCGTCGCCGGCCGGGGTGGCTCGACCTCGTCGCGCTGCGCTATGCCTGCCGCGTGAACTCGCTCACGGCGCTGTTCATGACGAAGCTCGACGTGCTCTCGGGCTTCGACGAGATCCCCGTGGCCGTCGGCTACCGGGTCGACGGAGCAGACGTCGACGAGTTCCCGGTCATCTCCCGTGACCTCGCCGTCGCCGAGCCGCGGTACGAAACGATGCCCGGGTGGGGCGAGGACCTGACGTCGGTCCGGGCCTTCGGCGACCTGCCCGCTGCCGCCCGGGACTACGTCGAGTTCGTGGAGGAGGCGGTCGGGGTCCCCATCCGATGGGTGTCGGTCGGACCCGAGCGCCAGCAGGTCATCGAGCGATGAAGGTGCTGCTCGTCGGGGGTGGCGGCCGCGAGCACGCCCTCGGGTGGTCGCTGGCCAGGAGCCCGGCCTGCGACGAGCTGCTGTGCCTGCCTGGCAACCCGGGCCTCGCCGAGTTGGGGGCGACCGTCGAAGGCGTGGCCCCGACCGACGTCGGGGCGGTGGCGGCACTGTCCGCGGCGGAGGGCGTCGACCTGGCCGTCATCGGCCCCGAGGCACCGCTGGCGGCGGGCGTGGTGGATGCGCTCACCTCGATGGGCGTCACTGCCTTCGGGCCCAGTCGGGCCGCCGCCAGGCTCGAGGCCTCGAAATCGTTCGCCAAGGACGTGATGGCCCGGGCCGGGGTGCCGACCGGGTCATTCGCCGTCTTCACCGACGCGGCGGCGGCCAAGGAGCACCTGCGGAGAGCGGCGGGGCCCTTCGTCGTGAAGGCCGACGGGCTGGCGGCCGGGAAGGGCGTCCTCGTCACCGAGGACCTCGCGGCGGCGGAGGACTGGGTCGACCGGTGCCTGACGGGCAGCTTCGGCGGCGAGGGCGCCTCGGTGGTGGTCGAGGAGCACCTCGAGGGTCCGGAGTTGAGCGTCTTCGCGATCTGCGACGGAGAGCGGGCTCTTCCCCTACAGCCGGCCCGGGACTACAAGCGCCTCGCCGACGGCGACGAGGGGCCGAACACCGGGGGCATGGGCTCCTTCTCCCCGGTGGCGGGCCTCCCCGAGGGACTCGTCGACGAGGTGATGGACCGAGTCGTCATGCCGACGCTGCGGCAGATGGCGACCGACGGCACGCCCTACCGAGGATTCCTGTATGCCGGGCTGGCCCTCACCACCGAGGGGCCGAAGGTCATCGAGTTCAACTGCCGGCTCGGGGACCCCGAAACCCAGGCGGTCCTGCCCCTCCTCGAGACCGACCTGCTGGGGGTGCTGGCCGATGCCGCCGCGGGTCGGCTCGACCCCGCGCCGTTGGACTTCTCGGGTCGCGCTGCCGTGAACGTCGTGCTCGCGGCGGGCGGCTACCCCCACTCACCGCGCACCGGCGACGCCATCTCCGGCCTCGGCGAGGTCGACGACCCCGACGTGCTGGTGTTCCACGCCGGCACCACCCGCGACGAGCGCGGCGTGCTGCGCACTGCCGGGGGCCGAGTCCTCAGCGTGGTCGGACTGGGCGACGACGTGGGCGAGGCACGAGCGCGGGCGTACGACGCCGCCGGCCGGATCCGGTGGAAGCAGCAACGGTTCCGGACCGACATCGCAGCGCCCTGACGGGCGCGGTACCGGAAAGGGAAATCCCCCCGGAGGGGGGATGGGTCCCACGAAGCGAAGCGGAGTGGGAAGGGGGACCTGCTTCGCGTTCGAGGAGCCGGATCACAGGGCCTTTCGCCGCTCTCTGGCGCCGCCCCCCTCCCACCGGCCTCCTACGTCGGCCGGCGGGTCCCATCCCCCCTTCGGGCGGATCTCCTGGTCCCCGCCAAGAACCCCGACAGAAGCCCCCCCCGCACACGACGCGCGCCAGCGCCTCCGCCAGGTCGCCCCTCGGGGCCACCGCCACCTCGCCCAGGCCCAGCCACTCGGCCATGGTCGCCAGCTCCTCGGCCAGCTCCCGGGCGACGCGGGCCGGGTCGTGGCCGGGCTCGAGCCACGTGGCGCGTGCCTCCAGCACGCCGCGGTCGCGGTGGGCCGTCAGGTCGACCCGCCCCACCAACTCGTCGCCGAGCAGGAACGGGTAGACGTAGTAGCCCCACCGGCGCTTGGGCTCGGGCACGTAGATCTCGATCCGGTAGTGGAAGTCGAACAGGCGCAGCGCCCGCTCCCGATTCCACACGACCGGGTCGAACGGCGTGAGCAGCGCCCGGGCCCGGATCCGCCGGGGGACGGATGCCGTCGGATCGAGGTAGACCGGGCCCCGCCACCCGGTGACCTCGACCTGCTCCAGGTCGCCGGTCGCCACGAGGTCGGCGAGCACCGGCCGCAGCTCGGGCACCTTGAGCCGCCAGTAGTCGCCGATGTCCTTGATGGTGGCCACCCCGAGGCCCGCCATGGCATCGAGGGCGAGCACCCGGTGGGCCTCCCGGTCGTCGAGCGGTTCGGCAGCGAGCACGTCGGCGGGGATGACGGCCTCGGGGGCGGCGTAGAAGCGGGTGAAGTCGACCCGGCGGTCCACCGCCAGCCGCCCGGTGGCGAAGAGGTATTCGAGCGCCAGCTTGCCCTTCCCCCACCCCCACCAGGGACCGGAGCGTTCGCCCGGGTCCTCGAGGTCGCCCACCGACAGCGATCCGTGAGCGCGGACCTGCGCCTCCACCGCCTCGATGAAGCCCGGGTGCTCGTCCCGCATGCGGGCGACCCATCGCCATTGGCCGAGGCGCGCCATGCGGTGGCGCATGGCCGGGTGGAGCGCCATCGGCACGAAGGACGCCTCGTGGCCCCAATACTCGAAGAACGCCCGGTCGCCGTAGGCCATCTCGTCGAGGAGCCCCCGGCGGTAGGGCCCGAGCCGGCTGAAGAGCGGCATGTAGTGGGACCGCACCGTCACGTTCACCGAATCCAGCTGCAGCACGCGGAGGTGGTCCATGGCCCGGCGGACGTGTCGCCGGTCTACCCGTCCCGCCGGCCGGGGTCGGGCGAAGCCCTGCGCGCCGAGGGCCAGGCGGCGGGCGCGCTCGGGGCTCAGTGACCGGATCGGGGACCTCCTCGGGATCGGCGAGGAGCGTAGACCCCCGGTACGCTCCCGGCCGTGGCCATCCCCAACGTCCTCGCCCACCGATATGCCTCCCCCGCCATGGCCGACCTCTGGTCGCCGGAGGCGAAGGTGGTCGCCGAGCGGGAGCTGTGGATCGCGGTGCTCGAGGCCCAGGCCGAACTGGGGGTGGCCGTCCCCGACGGCGCCATCGCCGCATACCGGGCGGTCGTCGATCGGGTCGACCTCGACTCGATCGCCGCCAGGGAGCGGGTGACCCGCCACGACGTGAAGGCCCGCATCGAGGAGTTCAACGCCCTGGCGGGCGCCGAGCACATCCACAAGGCCCTCACCTCGCGCGACCTCACCGAGAACGTCGAGCAGGTGCAGGTCCGACGCTCTCTCGCCCTGGTCCGGGACAAGGCCGTCGCCGCCCTCGTCCGTCTCGCCGCCCGGGCCGAGCAGTACCGGGACCTCACGATCGCCGGCCGCAGCCACAACGTGCCTGCCCAGGCGACGACGCTCGGGAAGCGGTTCGCCACCGCCGGCGAGGAGCTCCTCATCGCCGTCGACCGAGTCGAGGACCTCCTCGGCCGCTACCCCCTGCGGGGGTTGAAGGGGCCGGTCGGCACCCAGGCCGACCTCGTCGACCTGCTCGGCTCCGCCGAAGCGGTGGACGAGCTCGAGGCCCGGGTCGCCGAGCGCCTCGGGTTCGCCCGGGTCGCCGGCAGCGTCGGACAGGTCTACCCCCGATCGCTCGACTTCGACGCCGTCACCGCCCTCGCCCAACTCGTCTCGGGGCCCGCCAACCTGGCCACCACCATTCGGCTGATGGCGGGCGCCGACCTCGCCACCGAGGGATTCGCCGAGGGGCAGGTGGGGTCGTCGGCGATGCCGCACAAGATGAACGCCCGCAGCTCCGAGCGCATCTCGGGGTTCGTCGCCATCCTGTCGGGGCACGTGGCCATGGCCACGTCGCTGCTGGGCAACCAGTGGAACGAGGGCGATGTCTCGTGTTCGGTCGTGCGGCGGGTGGTCCTCCCCGACGCCGCGTTCACCGCCGACGGCGCCTTCGAGACCTTCCTCACCGTCCTCGACGAGTTCGGCGCCTATCCGGCCGTGATCGGTCGCGAGTTGGACACCTACCTCCCGTTCCTCGCCACGGCCCGCCTGCTGACCGCCGCCGTCCGGGCCGGGGCGGGGCGCGAGCAGGCCCATGCCGCGCTCCGCCGCCACGCGATCGCCGCCGCCCGACACCTGCGAGAAGCGCCCGACGGCCACAACCCCTTCCTCGCCGAGGTCGCCGCCGATCCGGACCTGCCGCTCGACGAGGCGACGGTTGCCGAAACCGTGGCGGACCCGGCGTCCTTCACCGGCCGTGCCGCCGAGCAGGTCGACGCCTTCACCGGCCGGGTGGCCGACCTGGCCCGACGCTTCCCGGAGGCGTCCGCGTACGCCCCCGGGGACATCCTGTGACCGCCCGCTTTCACCCCGGCCACCAGGCGGCCGCGACACCCGACAAGCCGGCGATCGTGATGTCGGACGGGTCCGGCTCGCTCACCTACGCCGCGCTCGAGGCCATGGCCAACCGGATCTCACGGCTCTTCCGCTCGATCGGACTGGGGCCCGGCGACCACGTCGCCCTGGTGGTGACGAACCGCCTCGAGTTCCTCCCGGTCGTGTGGGGTGCCCGCTACGCCGGCCTCTACTACACGGCCATCTCCACCCGGCTCATGCCCCACGAGGTGGCCTACATCGTCGACGACTGCGGCGCCGCGGCGCTCGTGGTCGACGCCGCCCTTCCCGAGCTCGCCGCCGACCTCGGCGAGCACCTCCCCGACCGCCTCGAGCACCACTGGGTCCTCGGCGGCGAGGCCCCCGGCTACCAATCCCTCGAGGACGCCATCGCCGGCCACGCCGACGAGCCGCTCGACGACCGCCCGACGGGGAGCGACATGCTCTACTCGTCGGGCACCACCGGTCGTCCCAAGGGCGTGAAACCGCCGCTCCCGGGCCATCCCATCGGCGCGGAGCCGAGCACGCTCACGAAGCTGGTGGTGCGGCTCTTCGCCTCCGACGCCGACAGCGTGTACCTGTCGCCGGCGCCCCTCTACCACGCCGCCCCGATGCGCTACTGCGTCGCCCACCACGAACTCGGCGGCACCGTCGTCGTCATGCCACGCTTCGACCCCACCGAGGCCCTGGCGGCGATCGAGCACCACCGCGTGACCATCGCCCAGTGGGTGCCGACCATGTTCGTGCGCATGCTCAAACTGCCCCCCGGCGAGCGCAAGCGGCACGACCTCTCGAGCCTCCGGGTGGCGGTCCATGCCGCCGCCCCGTGCCCGATCGAGGTCAAGCAGCGGATGCTGGACTGGTGGGGGCCCATCATCCACGAGTACTACGCCGGCACCGAGGGCAACGGTTTCGTGTACGCCTCGCCCGACGACTGGCTGGCCCATCCCGGAACGGTGGGCCGGGCGGTGCTCGGGACGGTGCACGTCGTCGACGACGACGGCCGCGAGCTCGGCCCGGGCGAGACCGGCACCATCTACTTCTCCGACGGTCCCCGCTTCCGCTACCACGGCGACGAGGCCAAGACCGCCGAGGCACACCTGCCGAACGGCTGGTCGACGCTCGGGGACATCGGCCACCTCGATGCCGACGGCTTCCTCCACCTCACCGACCGACGAGCCCACACGATCATCGTCGGCGGGGTCAACGTCTACCCCCAGGAGGCCGAGAACGTGCTGACCCTGCACCCGAAGGTGGTCGACGTGGCGGTGATCGGCGTGCCGGACCCCGAACGGGGCGAGCAGGTCAAGGCCATCGTCCAGCCGACCTCGATGGACGAGGCGGGCCCGGACCTCGAGGCCGAGCTCATCGCCTACTGCCGCGAACGGCTGTCCGGCATGAAGTGCCCCCGGTCGGTCGCCTTCCGGGACGAACTGCCCCGCCACCCCACGGGCAAGCTCTTCAAGCGCCTGCTCGTCGCCGAGTACCGGGGCGGCTAGCCCCCGTCGACGTCTTCGCCGGCCTCGGCCGAGATCACCTCGCGAAAAGCGAACGGGTGGATCTCGGCAAGCAACTCGTTGAAGTACCGGGTGGGCTCGAGGACATAGGCCCCATAGGAGGTCACGAACGGCTTCGTCTCGAGCGACACCCGCGCCACGTCGGCGGGTTCGAGGTTCCGGTACTCCCAGACCGTCGACACCGCGTTGGTCAGCCCGAACCCGTCGGAGAGGCGCACCGCGTCGGAGGTGGCCTGGGCCAGTTGGCTCAGTCGGCCGATCGACCCGAACGAGGCGACCCGGTCGGCAAGGGCAAAGAGCAGTTCCTGCTGGTGGGACTGGCGGGAGAAGTCGTCGGCGCCGGTGCCGCGCCACCCCCCGTCGCGGAACTCGAGCGTCTTGCGGGACCGGGCCCAGGCCAACGCCGTCTCGCCATCGAGCACCTGACAGCCAGCCGGCACGTCCAGCTCGGCGTCGCGATCGCGGGTCGGATACTCGAAGCACACCTCGACGCCACCCACCGAGTCGACGATCTCCTCGAACCCGTCGAAGTCGACGATCGCGAACGCATCCACCTCGATCCCCGTGAACCGCTGCACCGCCAGTGACAGGAGCGCGGGCCCGTCGAGGAAGTCACCGCAGCCGTTGAGGGTGGCGTTGATGCGGGTGTAGGTCTCGGTGCACGGGTTCTCGACGAACAGGTCGCGGGGAATGGAGGCGAGCACCGGCTCGCCACCGTCGGCGGGGATGAGGACGTCGATGATGACGTCGGCGCGGAGGCCGGACTCGTCGGTGCCGATGAGGAGGTACGACTCGTACAGGTCGTCGGGGAGCGGGGGCGAGACGGTGAAGGGGTTGTCGGTGGACGGGGTGGCGAAGGGTTCGAGCGGATCCTCCTCGACCTCCTCGGGGATCGTGGCCTCGGCGGTCTCGGACGCCTCGATGTCGGCCGCGATGCTGCTGCGGACCTCGTCGGGGATCGCCTCGACCGCCGAGGACGCCGACCCGGGGTCGTAGTCCTCGGACGACAGCGACGACCAGGCAACGGCGCCGGTGACCCCGACGAGGACGATGACGGCGACCGCGATCCAGGTCCCCCTGTTGCTGAGAAATCCCCTCACGAAGGAAAAGGCTAGGACAGCTCGGATTTTGGCAGCAAGCCGGGTGGCGACGAGGAACGATCGGGACCGCCGAGCGCCTCGTCGAGCCACGCCCCGAGCAGGGCCCGGCCCCGGTCGGCGAGATCCGACGCCTCCGCCGCCAGTCGGGCCGTCATCGCGGTGACGTCCACGCCGGAGTCGGTCACCACCTCCGTCGCCTCGGCCAGCCAACCGGCCACCGTGGCGGCCGGCGCCTCGGGGTGGGGTTGGAGGGCGAACGCCGATCCGAGCCGAAAGCAGGCCGGATGGGCGGTGCGCGCCACGAGCGTGGCGCCGGGCGGCGGCGTGAACACGTCCCGGTGCATGAGCACCCAGGGACCGTCCAACCACGCCGCCAGCGGATCGTCGGCGACGACCTCCAGGTCACGCAGTCCGACCTCGGGGCGATCCGCCCGCCGCACGCTCCCCCCGAGGGCCTCGGCAAGGAGCTGGGCGCCGAGACAGATGCCCAACACGGGCACACGACGGTCGACGAGCCCGGCGAGCCACGCCTCGACCACCGGTATCCACGGGTGGTCGGCGACGTCGTAGGCACCCATGCGGCCACCGAGCACCACGACGGCCTCCGGGTCGCTGGGGAGGGGGTCGCCGGCGTGGAATCGCACGGAGCCCCAAGGGACGTCGGCCTCGGCGAGCACCTCGGCAAGGTGACCCGGCGGGCAGACGATGTCGGGATGACAGACCGCGATCACCCACCCCAGTCTGCCAACCCCGGACCACGGCGTAGCGTGGCCCCATGGCCGAGTCCGCCCCCGCCCTCGATGCGGCCACCGTGATCCTGCTCCGGGACTCCCCGGACGGACCCGAGGTCCTTCTCCAGCGCCGGGGTGCCGGGGCTTCGTTCATGGCCGGCGCCTACGTGTTCCCCGGCGGGGTGGTCGACGACCCCGATCGGGGCATGCCGCCCGAGTTGGTCGACGACCCCGACGCCGATCTGCTGCCCCTCCGGGTGGCGGCGGTGCGTGAGCTCTTCGAGGAGGCCGGTGTGCTGTTGGCGACCCGGAACGGGGTGCTCGTCGACGACGAGTTCGTCACCGGGCCCTCGGCGACGGCCGTGCGCCGCCGCCTCCACGACCGAACCGACCCGTACGACTGGCGTCCGTGGCTCGCCGAGCAGGGACTCGTCCTCGCCACCGACCCGCTCGCCCTCACCTCCCGGTGGGTCACGCCGGTCGTCGAGCCACGGCGATTCGACACGTGGTTCTTCGCGGTGGAGGCGCCCGCGACCCAGGACGCCGACCACGACGACATCGAGATGACCGACTCGGTGTGGGCGAGACCGGCCGACGCGCTGGCGGCCGCCGAGGCCGGGGAGGTGTTCATGGTCCCGCCGACCCGCCGCAACCTCGCGGCCCTCGCGACCTTCGACCGAGCGGCCGACGCGGTGGCCGCCGCCGGTGGGCCGACGGCAGCGGAGCCGATCCTGCCGGTCATCCGACAAGACGACGACGGGTCGGTCTGGGTCACCCACCCGACCTTCGAGCCGATCCGGATCCGCCGGGCCTAGGGCCGACCCAGCCCACCCCCACCGGGGGTGCGCACCACGAGCCGGTCTCCGGGCGAGACCTCGACCGTGACCTTGCCGGGGAGCCGCTCGGGCGCCCGACCCGGGCGGAGGAGCCAGTCCTCCCCCGTCGCCCCCGCACCACCGCCATCGAGGCCCCACGGCCCGACGCGGCGGCGCTCGCCCATGAGCGAGAGGGTGGCGGCCTCCGTGAACTCGAGCTCCCGCTCGATGCCGTCACCCCCACGCCAGCGCCCCGAGCCGCCCGATCCCGAGCGCAGCTCGTAGCGGCGGACCACGAACGGATAGTGGGCCTCGAGCGACTCGATGGGGGTGTTCTTCGTGTTGGTCATGCCGGTCTGTATGCCCGACTGCCCATCCCGGCCCCGACGAGCCCCCTGGCCCCCGCCCACCGTCTCGTAGTAGGCGAACCGGTCATTGCCGACGAGCACGTTGTTCATGGTGCCCTGGGAGGCCGCCGGCACCCGGTCGCCCGCCACCGGGGCGAGGGCGCCGAGGACGACGTCGGCGACCCGCTGACTCGTCTCGACGTTGCCGGCGGCGACCGCCACCGGGGCCAGGGCCGACACGAGCGAGCCCGGCGTCGTGACGAGTGAGATCGGTCGGTAACAGCCCCCATTGGCGGGGATCGTCGGGTCGGTCGCCACCCGCACCGCGTAGTAGAGGGCCGAGCGGGTCACGGCCTCGGGGGCGTTGAAGTTGGCCGCCACCTGGTCGGCCGTCCCCGAGAAGTCGGCCTCGAGCGACCCCCCGTCGACGGTCACGGCCACCCGGACCGCCAGCAGGTCGTCGCCGAACTCCATGACGTCGGAGAAGGTGTGGCGGCCGTCCGCCAGCGACTCGAGGGCGGCCCGCATGCGGCGCTCGCCGTAGTCGAGCAGGGCGACCGTGACCCGGGCGAACCGATCCCGACCCTCGCGTTCGACGAGCTGGGTCAGTCGTCGGGCACCGATCTCGTTGGCGCCGAGTTGGGCGGACAGGTCGCCGCGACGCTCGGCCGGGGTGCGGGTGGCGGCGAGGAACGGCTCGAGGAACCCGGGCTCCCACCGGCCAGCGCGGACCGCCAGCGTGGGGGGGACCCGGTGACCCTCCTGGTCGACGGTGGTGGCATGGGCGGGCATCGACCCCGGGGCCTCGCCCCCGACGTCGGCGTGGTGGGCGCGGTTGGCCACGAAGCCGATGAGCTCCCCGCCGTGGGCGACGGGGCGGACGACGGTGAGGTCGTTGAGGTGGGTGCCACCGGCGAAGGGATCGTTGACCGCGTACTGGGCGGCCGGGTCGAGGTCGTGGCCGAAGGCGTCCAGCACCGCCGCCACCGACTCCGGCATCGACCCGAGGTGCACCGGGATGTGCTCGGCCTGGGCGAGCATCTCGCCGGCGGCGTCGAACACCGCCGCCGAGCAGTCCGCTCGCTCCTTGATGTTCGGGGAGTAGGCGGTGCGCCGCAGCACGAGGCCCATCTCGTCGGCAACGGATGCCAACTGGTTGCGCGCCACCTCGAGGGTCACCGGCGAGATCACCACGACACCTCCAGGGCGCCCGAAGGATGCACGACCGCCACCTCACCGGGGGCGAGCAGCGTCGTCGCCTCACCCTCGACGACCACCGCCGGGCCGACGAGGCGCTCACCGGGCCCCAGACCGCGGCGGGCGACGAGGGGTACCTCCCGGTCGGCACCGTCGATCCGGACCGGGCGGATGCCGAGGTCCCGGGGGCCGCGGGGCTCGACCGTCGGCAGGTCGTCCCAGGTCATCGCCGGGGGAGCCGTGGCCACGGCCCGGACCGTCACCACCTCGATGGGGTCCTCGGGTCGGGCGAAGCCGTTTCGCTCACGGTGTCGGGCATGGAACCGCTCGGCGAGCCGGTCCCACCCGTCGCCGGGCAGGTGGGGCACCGGGGTCTCGTGTGACTGGCCGCGATAGCGGACGTCGACCACCGTCTCGGCCGAAGCCGGTCGGGGACCCATGGCCGCCAGCCCCGCCCGCGCCTCGGCGAGCACCTCGTCGAGGGCGCGGTCGAGGGCGGCGGCGTCTCCCTCGCCGACGGCCACCGAGCGGGCGATGTCTTCCCTCGGTGGGGCGAGGAGGAGGCCCACCGCCGAGAACACCCCGGCATGGGGCGGGATGACGACCCCGGCCATCTCGAGGCGGCGGGCGAGGGCGGTGGCGTGCAGCCCGCCGGCGCCGCCGAAGGCGACGAGTCGCGCCGGCCGGGGGTCGGCACCCTCCTCCACGGAGACCGCCCGGATCGCCCGCTCCATCGTCGCCTCCACGACCTCGAGCATCCCCTCTGCCACCGCCATCGGGTCGAGGCCGAGGACATCCCCGAGGCGGCCGAGGGCGGCCCGAGCGGCATCGGCGTCCAGCGTGACGGCGTCGCCGAGTGTGAGATCGCCGGGGAGTCGACCGAGGACGACGTTGGCGTCGGTGACGGTGGGCTCGGTGCCACCCCTGCCGTAGGCGGCTGGTCCCGGGTGGGCGCCGGCCGACCGGGGACCGACGCGGAGCGCGCCACCGGGATCGACCCACCCGACTGACCCGCCGCCCGCCCCAACGGTGTGCACCGCCACCGCGGGAGTCCGAACGGGGAAGCCGCCGATCCAGCGTTCGTAGGCGACCTCGGGCACGCCGCCCTCGATCCGACAGACGTCGGTGGACGTGCCTCCCATGTCGAAGGAGATGAGCCGGTCGTCGCCGAGGGCGGCCCCGAGG
>JBFLKR010000041.1:0-9696 GCA_040883295.1 Acidimicrobiia bacterium | reverse complement strand
TACCACGGCCTCGACTTCGCCGAGGAGTTCGGGGTGGCGGCGCTCGGGGCCCGGGCCCGCGCCGAGGGCCTGCGTGACTTCGGGGCCTCGATGGCGCCCCAGACCGCCTTCTACCTCCTGCAAGGCCTCGAGACCCTGCCCGTCCGCATGGACCGCCACGTCGCCAACGCGACGGCGGTGGCCGAGTTCCTCGCCGACCACGACGCAGTCGCGTGGCTCGCCTACCCCGGCCACCCGTCCCACCCCGACCACGACCTGGCGACGCGACTCCTGCCGAAGGGGGCCGGAGCGATCCTCTCGTTCGGGATCGAGGGCGGTCGCGAGGCCGGGCGCCGGTTCATCGAGTCGCTGCGGCTGTGGTCGCATCTCGCCAATGTGGGTGACGCCAAGTCGCTCGTCATCCACCCCGCCTCGACCACCCACCAGCAGATGAGCGCCGAGGAGTTGGCGGCGGCCGGCGTCGGCGAGGACCTCATCCGCTTGTCGGTGGGACTCGAGGACGTCGACGACCTCACGGCCGACCTGGGCCGGGCCCTCAAGGCGTCGCAGCGCTGATGCTCACCGAACTTGCCGACGGGACCCGTATCTACGCCCACACCGGTGGTGTCGACTTCGACCCGTCACTCCCGGTGGTGGTGCTGATCCACGGCGCCGGGGTCGATCACACCTTCTGGCGGGGTCAGACCCGCTACCTCGCCCACCATGGGTTCGCCCCCCTGGCGATCGACCTCCCGGGCCACGGGCGGTCCGGCGGCTCCGCCGGCGACACCATCGAGCAGCGGTCGGATGCCGTGGGGGCGCTGTTGGACGAGCTCGGGGTGGCGTCGGCCGCGGTGGCCGGCCACTCGATGGGCTCGCTGGTCGCCCTCGACCTGGCGGCCCGGTTCCCGCGTCGAGTGTCGGGCATCGTGCTGTTGGCCACCAGCCCGCGGATGGCGGTGCACCCAGTGCTGATCGAGTCGGCCCGGGCGGGTGACGAGCGTTGCCTCGCCCTGACCCGCGCCTGGCAGTACGGCTCCCCCGTCGGCGGCGATGCCGAACCGGGCACCTGGCGGGCGGGCGTCAACTGGCGCCTGACCGAGTCGGTGGGCCTCGACGTGTACGCCGACGACTTCGTCGCCTGTGACACCTGGGAGGCGGCCGCGGCCCGTGCTGGCGCGGTGACGTGCCCGGCGGTCGTCGTGAGCGGATCCGCCGACCGCATGACGACCGCACGCGCCGGGGCGGCGATGGCCGAGCTGCTCGGGTGCGAGCACGTGGTGCTCGACGACGGGCACATGTTCCCCCAGACCAGCCCGGCGGAGACGACCCGCCTGCTCACCGTCTTCCTCCGCGCGGCCAACCCTGGGTTGTGAGCGTCGGTCGATCGTCGAACCTCGGGCCGTGAGCGTCGGAATCCGACGCCCACAACCCAGGGTCGAGGGCGTCGTTCAACACGCGGCTCGGTTGCCTTGACGGCGCCCCGGCTACCGTCGCCGCATGGAACTCGGAGTGCAGGTGGTCGGCGACTACGACCACGTCTCGGCCATCGCCCGCGTCTGTGAGGAGGCGGGCATCGCCGCCGTCGCCCTCGCCGACCACTACCTCTACGGGGGCTCTCCCGAGGAGTGGTCCACCCCGGCCTACGACTCGCTCGTCCAGGCCGCCGCGCTGGGCCGTGACACCGAGTCGGTCGAGATCGTCATGCTCGTCAGCCCGATCACGTTCCGGCACCCGGCCGTGTACGCCAAGTCGATCACGACCATCGACGAGATCAGCGGCGGGCGGTTCGTCTTCGGCCTCGGCACCGGCTGGCACGACGGCGAGCACGAGGTCTTCGGCTTCGACTACCCAGATATGGGGACCCGCTTCGACTGGCTGGAGGACGCCCTGGGCTACCTCCGTGTGTTCCTCGACGACCCGACCCAGGGCTACGAGGGTCGCTTCTGGTCGCTGCAGCCCCAGGACATCCAGCCCCGTGCCCGGGACGGCCTGCGGCTCATGGTGGGTGGGGGCGGGGCGACGAAGACGCCGACGCTCACCGGCCGGTACGCCGACGAGTTCAACCTCTACCACCACGACGCCGACGGGATCGCCGCTCGCTTGGACGTCATGCGGCAGGCGGCGACCGAGGCGGGCCGGGACCCCGATGCCGTGTTCCTCACCACCTGCTACCCGACCATCGGCGGTGCCGACGAGGCCGAGATCGAGGCGTTCCTCGCCGAATGGGGCGCCAGCCGGGGCCTGTCGGCGGCCGAGATGCGGGAGCGCTTCGACGGGCGGATCCCCATCCGGACGTGGGACGAGCACGCCGAGCAACTGGCCGAGTTCGAACGGCTCGGCTTCGAGCGGGTCTACCTGCAGGCCGTCGGGAGCTCGGTCGACGCCACCCGCTCGGCCCTCGCCGCCCTGGCCTAGACGGGCTTCACCATCCGGATCACGTTCGTGTTCGGGAGGCCGAGATGCCGCCGGGAGGCCGCCTCCTCGACCATGCCGAACCGTCGGTAGAGCGCCCGACCGCCATCGTTCCCGGCATACACGTCGAGAGCGAGGCGGCGGCAGCCCGACTCGTGGGCAAGGCGCTCGGCTGCCTCGAGCAGCGCCGAGCCGATTCCCGTCCCGCGATGGGTGGGCACCACGGCGAGTGCCCGCACGTAGAAGTCGTCCGCGGGGACGTCGTCCATGAAGGCGAACATGCGCCGCTGGAACCGCGAGAGCACGCGATGGCGGCGCGAGGCCCGGGCGGCTGCCTCGAACGGGTCCGTCCCGAAGCCGCCACGGGCTCGTCCCGAGTAGGCCGACATCATGCCCACCGTCGCGGCGTCGAGGTCGGCCATGGTGACGAACTCGAAGGAGAGCGCGTGGTTCGACTCGAGGAACGCCGCCTCGATCGTCGACGCGGCCCGCGGGCCGAGGGAGATCCGGTACCAACCCTCCTGGGCCTCGTCGAGCAGCACGGCGAACGCGGCGGCGTCGACGTCGTCGGGTCTCGCCGCCCTGATGGTCAACCCGTCCGGGGGTGGCGTCGCCATCGGCGGAGTCTCGCAGTGTCGGAGCGGCCCGGAATGCTGCCGCGTCGGGCGACCACCGTCTCTACCGTGCCCGCCATGCGCCTCGTCCCACTCGCCGACGTCGACCTCGACGCGCTCCACGCCGCCCAGCACCGGACCGAAGTCGCCGACGGCAACCCGTTCCCGGTGCTGCGAGGCGAGTTCGACGAGCTGCTGGAGGAGCCGCACTTCGATCCCGCCGCCGACGGGGTCGTCGCCATGGACGGCGATCGCATCGTGGGCTGGGCCCGCGTCTTCCACGAACCGTCCGGTGAACGGCTCGAGCGAGCGTTCCTGAAGGGGGGCACGGTCCCCGAGCATCGGGGCGAGGGCATCGGGACGGTGCTGCTCGACTGGCAGGTGGCCCGTGGTGCCGAGCTCCTCGGCCGGCACGACCACGGGCTGCCCCGGTACCTCCGCACGTTCGAGTACACCAACCATCGAGGGCCGCTCGATCTGTTCGAGGCCCATGGCTTCACGGCGGTCCGCTGGTTCCACGAGCTGCTCCGGGGGCTCGATCCCATCGAGGCCCCGACGCCGGTGGCGATCGTCCCCTGGGACCCCGACCGCGCCGAAGCCGCCCGCCTCGTCCACAACGCCGCCTTCGCCGACCACTGGGGCTCCACCCCGGTCGACGCGGCCTCGTGGCGCGCCTGGGTCTCCCTGCGCTCCAGCCGCCTCGACCTCTCGTGGATGGCCCTCGAGGGGGACACGCTCGTCGGCTACGCCCTCAACGCCCACTACCCCGACGACGAGGCGACGACCGGGCGCCGGGACGGGTGGATCGGGTCGCTCGGTGTCCTCGCCGAGCACCGCCGGCGGGGCATCGCTTCGGGCCTGATCGCCCGGTCGATCGACGCGTTCGCCGACGCCGGACTCACCCACGCGATCCTCGGCGTCGACTCGTCGAACGAGACCGGTGCCCACGGCCTGTACCGCCGACTCGGGTTCGAACCGCTGCACGAGGCGGTCACCCACGAGCTGGCGGTGGGCTGACCAAGTCCGGACTTGACCGGCGCCCGGTCCGGCGGCACACTCCCGCCCCAACTGACAACGCGCTCATCCAGAGCGGTGGAGGGACAGGCCCTTCGAAGCCGCGGCAACCGACCATCCGGTGCGGTGCCAATGCCTGAACGATGAGAACGCCGTCGGCGGGTCCGCCCGCTCACGGTGCTCGGAGGAGCGCACGAGAGCCGAGGAGCCGACCTGCCATGACCGACGATCGTCACCCCCACCCCTCGCTCATGGGCATGCCCGGCTCCCGGGCGGCAAGTCGGCACTGACGCACCGCACCGCCCGGGAGACCCACCACCTGCGGTGACGTCGCGCGGCCGACCCCGGCCATCCCACGAAGGAGATCCCCATGACCGACCAGTACCGATTCGAGACGCTCCAGGTCCACGCCGGCCAGGAGCCCGCCCCCGGCACCAACAGCCGGGCCGTCCCCATCCACCAGACGACGTCGTACACGTTCGACGACGCCGACCACGCCGCCCGGCTCTTCGGGCTGCAGGAGTTCGGGAACATCTACACCCGGATCATGAACCCCACCACCGACGTGTTCGAACAACGCGTCGCGGCGCTCGAGGGCGGGTTGGCGGCCGTGGCGACGTCGTCGGGTCAGGCCGCCCAACTCCTGGCCATCACGACGCTTGCCCAGGCCGGCGACGACATCGTGTCCTCGTCGTACCTCTACGGCGGCACCTACAACCAGTTCAAGGTGGCGCTGCCCCGCCTCGGCATCGACGTGCGGTTCGTCGAGGGCGTCGACCCCGAGGCGTTCCGGGAGGCGATCGGCCCGAACACCAAGGCCCTCTACGTCGAGTCGATCGCCAACCCGGGCTTCGTCGTGCCCGATCTCCCGGCCCTCGCCGAGGTGGCCCACGAGGCGGGGATCCCGCTCATCGTGGACAACACGTTCGGGGCAGCCGGCTACCTGGTGCGCCCGATCGCCCATGGCGCCGACATCGTGGTCGCGTCGGCCACGAAGTGGATCGGCGGGCACGGCACCGCCATCGGCGGGGTCGTCGTCGACTCGGGCAACTTCGACTGGCGGAACGGGAAGTTCCCACTCTTCACCGACCCGTCGCCGGGCTACCACGGGCTCGTGTTCACCGACGTCTTCGGCCCTGACGGACCGTTCGGCAACATCGCGTTCGCCATCCGGGCCCGGGTCGAGGGGCTGCGCGACTTCGGCGCGGCGCTGTCGCCGTTCAACTCGTTCCTGTTGCTGCAGGGGCTCGAGACGCTGTCGCTCCGGGTCCAGCGACACGTGGACAACGCCTTCGAGCTGGCCCGCTGGCTCGAGCGCCACGAGCTGGTCGAGTGGGTCAACTACCCGGGACTCGAGAGCCATCCCTCCAACGAGACGGCGCGCCGGCTGCTGACCAACGGGTTCGGCGCCGTGCTGAGCTTCGGGGTGCGGGGCGGCTACGAGTCGGCTCGGGCGTTCATCGACGGTGTCACGCTGGCCTCGCACCTCGCCAACGTGGGTGATGCCAAGACGCTGGTGATCCATCCGGCCAGCACGACCCACCAGCAGCTCACCGAGGCCGAACGGGAGGCCGCCGGTGTGACGTCCGACCTCGTGCGGGTGTCGGTGGGCATCGAGCACATCGACGACATCACCGCCGACTTCGACGCCGCCCTGGCGGCCACCGTGGCACCCGCCGCCGTATGAGGGACCGGACGGGGGGCGGGGTACGCTCCGCCCCCCGCCAGCCCCCCGGAGCCAGCGTGGACCTCCCGCGTACCCAGACCCAGTTCTTCGACCTCCCGCCCGAGCGGCTGCCGTTCCGCACCCACCTCGGGGCGGAGCTCGACGCCGTCACCGTCGCCTACGAGACGTACGGCGAGCTGAACGAGGCGGCCGACAACGCCATCCTCGTGTTCCACGCCCTCACGGGCAGCCAGCACCTGTCGGGGTGGACCGAGTCGGTGCCCGGCGTGGAGCGGTGGAACGACGAGTGCCGCCGAGGCTGGTGGACCGACTTCGTCGGGCCCGGGCGGGCGATCGACACCGACCGGTTCTTCGTCATCGGCGCCAACTACCTGGGCGGGTGTTACGGGACCACGGGGCCGGCCTCGACCGACCCGTCCACCGGCCGGCCCTACGGATCTGCCTTCCCCGAGGTGCGCTTCGTCGACGTCGTCGAGACGCAGATGGCGCTCCTCGACCACCTCGGCATCGAGCGCCTCCACGCCGTGGTCGGGGCCTCCACCGGCGGCTTGGCGGCCCTGCTGCTGGCAACCCGGCACCGCGACCGGGTGCGCACCGTCGTCCCCATCGCCACCGGGGTTCGGACCACCGAGTTGCAGTTCCTCCACAACTTCGAGCAGGTGGTGGCGATCCTCCACGACCCCGACTTCGCCGGCGGCGACTACTACGACGGACCTCACCCCGACCGCGGGCTGACGCTGGCGCGCATGATCGGCCACAAGACGTTCGTGTCGCTCGAGGCGATGTCCGAACGTGCCCAGGGTCGGGTCGATCGCAGTTGGGGCGACCCCGAGGGATACGAGATGACCCGGCCGCTCGAGAGCTACCTGTGGGCCTCGGGCCGTCGCTTCCTCGAGCGCTTCGACGCCAACGCCTACCTGCGGCTCATGTGGATGTGGCAGCACTTCGACCTGCTGGCCGAATCGGGCTCCGATGCGATCTCACTCGCCGATCTGTTCGACGAGTGCACCGACCAGCGATACCTCGTCTTCTCGATCGACTCCGACGTCTGCTTCTACCCCGACGAGCAGACCCAGCTCATGCGGGTCCTCAAGGGCGCCGGCGTCGAGGCGATGCGCATCACCGTCCACTCCGAGAAGGGCCACGACGCCTTCTTGCTGGAACCAGAGCTGTTCGCCCCCCACCTGGGGCAGGTACTGAGCACCGAGGACTGAAGTCCTGAGCACCCGGCGTCCGAAGTGCTGATGCACCGCGGCGCCGCCGACGGCGGCGCCTACAGCCCCTTGGGACGCACGTAGCGATAGACCATCGCCGCCGCCCAGTCGATGGTCAGGGCCACCACCCCGACGATGGCGGCGCCGGCGAACACGGCGATGGGCCGGTTGAGGTCGAGGCCCGATTTGATCGTCACCCCGAGGCCGCCGGCCCCGATGAGGAACACGAGCGTCGCCATGCCCACGTTGATGATGAGCGCCGTGCGAACGCCGGCCATCATGACGGGCACGGCGAGCGGCAGCTCGATCTTGCGCAGCGCCGTCATCTTGGACATGCCCATGCCTCGCCCGGCCTCGATGATCGCCGGGTTGACCTGCTGGATGCCGACGATCGTGTTGCGGAGCACCGGCAGGAGCGCATAGAAGGCGAGCGCCCAGATGGCGGTCGTGGCGCCCCGGCCCAGCCAGATGAAGAAGATGATGATCAGCCCGTAGGCGGGGAACGCCTGGCCGGCGTTGGCGACCGACAGCACCGGCTCCTCCCACCTGCTGAACCGGGGCCGGGTCAGCAGGATGCCGAGTGGGATCGCCACGACCAGCACGACGAGCGTCGACCAGAACGTGATGTTCAGGTGCTCCAGCAACTGGGCCCAGATCTTGGTCGGGTCGAGGATCGTGAGCTCGACGGTGCTGAGCTCGGCGGAGGTGACCGCCCAGTAGGAGAGCAGCCCGAAGAGGCCGATGCCGATGGGCGGTCCCACGACACCGATCCAGGGGTTGCCCTGGAGGCGCTCGATGATCCCCGGCTTGGGAGGCGCGAGGTCGATCGAGGGAGCACTCATGCCGACGCCTCCTCCACGGGACGGCGGGCCGAGGCCTGCAGGTCCCGGATGAGGTCGGTGAGCGTCTCGATCTGGAGGGCGCCCTCGTAGCGACCCCTCCCGTCGACGACGCAGGCGGTGCCGACCGCCGAGTGGAGCATCTGCTCGAGCGCTTCCAGGACGTCGGTCTGCCGGTCGATCGTGATCCGGACCGGCTTGCCGGCGTCGGCGAGGGAGCGGTCGCTGCGGTCGATGTCGGGCTCGGCGACCCAGCGGAGGGGGCGGCCCTGGTCGTCGAGGACCAGCAGGAACGGGTCGTCGGCCGAGCGGATGAGGCGCAGCGCCTCCTCCCTCCCGACGTCGGCCTGCACGGTCGGGTAGCCGTCGGGGATGTCGACCTCGCTCACCTTGACGAGGCTGAGGCCCTTGAGGGTGGAGCCGGAGCCGAGGAAGTCGTCGACGAAGTCGTCGGCGGGGTTGGCGAGGATCCGCTCGGGGGTGTCGAGCTGGGCGATGACCGACTGCTCCCGCAGGATGGCGATGCGATCGCCCATCTTGATGGCCTCGTCGATGTCGTGGGTCACGAACACGATGGTCTTGCGCAGCTCGGCCTGGAGGCGGAGGAACTCGTTCTGGAGCCGGTCGCGGGTGATGGGGTCGATGGCGCCGAACGGCTCGTCCATGAGCAGGACGTCGGGGTCGGCGCCGAGTGCCCGGGCCACGCCCACCCGCTGGGCCTGGCCCCCGGAGAGCTCCTTGGGATAGCGCGAGCGGTAGATCGACGGGTCCATGCCCACCATGTCCAACAGCTCGTCGATGCGAGCGTCGATGGTCGACTCGTCCCACTTGAGGAGGCGGGGCACCGTGGCGATGTTCTCGGCGATCGTCATGTGGGGGAAGAGGCCGATCTGCTGGATGACGTAGCCGATGCGGCGTCGGAGCTGGTCGGGGTTGACGTCGGTGACGTCCTCGCCCTCGAAGATGATGCGACCGGCGCTCGGCTCGATCATCCGGTTGATGAGACGCAACGTCGTCGACTTGCCGCAACCCGACGGGCCGACCAGCACGAGGATCTCGCCCTCGGGGATGTCCATCGAGAGCTCGGCCACGGCGGGGATCGTGGTGCCCGGGTAGATCTTCGAGACCCCCTCGAGCGAGATCAAGGCGTCGGCGGGTTGTTCGATGGTCACGTCAGTCCCTTCGAGGTCGTGAGGCGCCCGGTGAGGGCGAGCAGTCGATCGGTGATGAGGGCGAGCACGAGGATGAAGATGGAGCCCGTCCACACCCGCTCGACCGAGGTCGGGAGCGGGAAGCGGGACGTGCCTTCGGCGATGAACTCACCCAGGCCGCCGGCGTCGACGAGGGCGCCGATGGCAGCGATGCCGAAGGTCAGCAGCATCGAGATGCGGATGCCGGCGAGGATGACGGGCCAGGCGAGGGGGAGTTCGATCTTCCAGAGGCGTTCGGTGGCCGACAGGCCCATGCCGCGTGCCGACTCGAGTACGGCGGGGTCGACCTCGGCGAGCCCGGTGGCGGTGTTGCGGAGGATCGGGAGGATGGCATAGAGGAAGAGGGCGATGAAGGCGGGCCAGAAGCCGATCCCGACGAGCGGGATCGAGATCGAGAAGAGGGCGAGCGATGGGATCGTGAGGAAGACGCCGGCGATGGCGAGGTTGAGGTTTTGGATCGCCGGCTGATGACGGAAGATGATGCCGAGCCCGACGCTCACGATGATCGCGAGGGTCACCGGGGCGAACGTGAGCAGCAGGTGCTCCAGCGACAGGTCGACGACGTCGTCGAGGTTGTCGGCGACGAACCGGAACCAGCTGATGATGCCGTCCACGGGTCTCCTTCCGGGTGGGGGGTGCGGGTGGGGGGGGGCGGGGCCCCCCCCCCCCCCGGGGGGGGGGGGGGAGCCACCGCTTGTGGCCCGCCCGCACACGCAAACGGGG
>JBFLKR010000274.1:0-2969 GCA_040883295.1 Acidimicrobiia bacterium | reverse complement strand
TGAAGGCGTCGAGACGACTCCCGCTCTCCCAGTACTCGGTACTCAGTACCCGATACCGGAGCCGAAGGCCCCGCTCACCCCTTGACCGAGCCCGCCAGGATGCCCCGGACGAAGTACCGCTGCAGGGCGAAGAACACCACGAGTGGCACGAACGCCTGCAGGAAGGCACCAGCGGTCAACAGGTGCTCGGTCTGGCCGAACTCGCCCGCCAGGTTGGCGATCACCACGGTGGCGGGCAGGTTGTTCGGATTGGCGCCACCGATCATGGTCACCGCGATGAGGAAGTCGTTCCAGGTCCAGAGGAACTGGAAGATGGCGAATGCCGCCAGCACCGGCACCGACAGCGGGAGCACCAGGCGCCAGAAGATCTTGAAGTGGTCGGCGCCGTCGATGAGGGCCGACTCGAAGATGTCCTTGGGCAGGCCGCTGATGTAGTTGTGCAGCAGGAAGATCGCGAACGGCAGCGCGAACCCGGTGTGGGTGAGCCACACCGCCGTCACCGTGCCGTTCAGATCGAGGTCCGGGAACAGGGTGACCGTCTTGTCGAAGAAGGGGATCGTCCACGCGGCCCCGTTGGCATACATCTGCAGCAGCGGGATGAGCGCCACCTGGAGGGGCACCGCCAGGAGCGACACCGTGCCGATGAAGAGACCTTCGCGTCCCTTGAACGGGATCCAGGCGAAGGCGTACGCAGCGAAGGCCGCGAACGCGATGGGAATCACGGTGGCGGGCAGGGCGATGGCGAACGAGTTGAGCAGGGCGTCCCACAACCCCTGGGCCGACCCGCCGACACCGGCGCCGAGCACGATCTCGTAGTTCTCGAGCGTGAGCTCGTCCAGCTCGCCGAACACCGTCCACCACCCGGTTGCCCGCTGGGCGTCCCGGGTGCGGAACGAGTTGACGAAGATGCCGACGCTCGGGATGGACCACGCCACCACCAGGAACCAGAGGATGCCGGTCGGGATGGAGCGCATCACCCCGTAGATCCGCTGCACGGCGCCCGACGGCGCCCGGGTCTCGTCGACGACCGCCATCAGACCGCCTCCTCCTGCATCCGTCGGATGTTGACGTACATGACCGGCAGCACCGAGATGAACAGCACGGTGGCGACGGCCGCCCCGAGCCCGATGTTGAACTCGGTGAACGCCCGCTGGTACATCTCGTTCGCCAGCACCTGGGTGTCGAAGTTGCCGTTCGTGAGGACGTTGACGATGTCGAACACCTTCATGACGAGCACGATCAGCGTCGTGACCACGACGCCGATGGTGGGCGAGATCTGGGGGATCGTCACGCTCCAGAACGTGTCCGACTCGGTGGCACCGTCGACCTTCGAGGCCTCGATGAGCTCGGCGGGGACGGCCTTGATCGCCGAGGACATGATCACCATGGCGAACCCGGTCTGGATCCAGATGAGCACGACCATGAGCCAGACGTTGTTCCACGGCTGGTCGGTGAAGAAGAGGTACGGGTCCTGGACCAGTTCACCGGCCTCGGTGATGCGGGCCCCACCGACGCCATTGATGATCTGGAAGATGAACCACACCACGGGGACGAGGCTCACCAGGCTGCCGATGGCCAGCGCGTTGCGCTTCGCGCGCCAGCCGACGATCGCGGCGACGAGCAGGCCGAGGGCGACCAGGGCCAGCACCACGATGGTGATCGTCGCCCCCGTCGTCTGGCCGTAGGAGGCGAGACCGAGGTTCACCCAGAGGTAGTTGAGCACGCCGGTCTGTTCGTTCTCGCCGGCCCGGGCCACGTACATGAAGCGCCAGATGATCGACGCGCCGACGAACGAGATGGCCATCGGCATGAAGATGATGGACTTCGCCACCGACTCGGCCTTGATCCGGTCGGCCAGCACGGCGATGGCGAGCCCGAGGCCCGTGGCGATCCCGACGACGTAGAGCACCCACCACAGGTTGTTGAAGATGGTGCCCCGCAGGAATGCGAACGCGGCCGTCAGCACCAGGAAGCCACCGATGAGGGTCAGCCCCGTCGAGGACGGGGTGAAGCGGGTGCGGTGGCCGGTCTGGCGGCCCGCCCAGATGGCCCAGACGATGCCGAGCACGATGGCCAGGGCACCCCAGATGAAGATGCCCGACGTGAAGATGGACCGCCAATCGGACAGGTTGAAGATCTCGGGGTCGGTGAAGATGAAGACGTAGTTGTCGAAGCCGAGGAGTTCCTCACCCCGCCGGTCGAAGAACGAGAGCAGCGCCGTTCGGATCGCCGGGATCACCAGGGTGGCGGCGATGAAGAGCAGGGCCGGGGCCAGGAAGATGGCGGCCCGCGATCGGTCGGCGAGCACCATGCGCCGGACGTACGGCTCGGGGTCGTCCCACCCGAAGCGGATGCCGGCCAACAGCCCCAGCACACCGGCGGCGATCAGCCACTCGGTGGCGGTGCCCTCCCCCAGCGCGGGTACGGCGAAGGCGCCGAGCAGCCAGCCGATCCAAAGACCGGTGAAGGCGGCGGGGAGGGGGCCGTGGCCACGCAGGCGGGCCAGCCCGACGAGGACGGCGGCGCCGACCGCCGGCCAGAGGACGAGGGCGAGCGGCTCGAGGGCGGGGTAGCCCTTGCTGAGGGCGAAGGCGGTGGTCAGTGCGCCAGCGGCGAGCCCGCCGAGACCCGTCACGAGGAGCCGTGGAGTTCGAGACGGGATGAGCGCCATGGCGAGGCCGATGCCCAGGCCGACGACGGCGCCCACGGGGACCAGCAGCCAGTCGCCGGCGGTCCAGGCCAACACGTCGGTGCCGACGAGGACCACGACGATCGCGCTGCCCAGGACGGCGCCGGTGATGGCCCGGAAGCGGACCCAACTGTTCGCCAACTGGTCGAACCAGAGATTGGCGCCGACGAAGATCACGCCGGCGACGGCGATGGAGATCGTCACGCCCAGGACGGTCTCGATGATCTTGTCCACCGCGGTCCTCCTCCCGAGAAGTGGTGGCGTGGGGGCGGGGCCGAAG
>JBFLKR010000273.1:0-4495 GCA_040883295.1 Acidimicrobiia bacterium | reverse complement strand
GAGTCCTCGAGGCGGTCGGCGAGCTCGGGCGCCGAGAGGCTGCGCAGGCGGGCGGCGGCCAACTCGATGCCGAGGGGGATCCCGTCGATCCGTTGGCAGATCCTGCCGATGGCCGTCAACTCCTCGCCAGAGGGGTCGAAGTCGGGCCGCACGGCCCGCGCCCGGTCCAGGAACAGGTGTACCGCCTCCGAGTCCTCGAGCGAGTGGGTCGCATCGGCGAGCCCCAGCGACGGGACCCGCAGCTGCACCTCGCCGGGGATGCCCAGCGACTCCCGCGAGGTGGCGACGACACGAAGTGTGGGGCAGGCATCGAGCAACTGCTTGATGGCGGCCGCGGCCGCGTCGAGCAGGTGTTCGCAGTTGTCGATGATCACCAGCAGGTCCCGCGACCACAGGTAGCGGACGACCACGTCCTCGATCGAGGCCCCCTCCCCCGCCCGGAGGCCCCAGGTGTCGGCAATCGTGCTCATGATGAAGTGGGGGTTGGTGACCGGGGCCAGCTCCACCAGCCAGGCCCCGTCGGGCCGCTCCGACGCCGCCCGTCGGGCGGCCTCGACCGCCAGCCGGGTCTTGCCGGTGCCACCCACGCCGGTGAGCACCACGAGGCGGTGGTCTGCCACCAGCGAGGCCAGCTCGTCCAGTTGCTCGCCGCGCCCCACGAAGGAGGTGAGGTAGTCGGGCAGGTTGTGGCGGCGGACGTCGACCGTCCTGATGGGCCGATCGATGACGGGCAAGTCGGGATGGCGGAGCTCGAACACGTGCTCGGGCTCGGCCAGGTCCTTCAGGTGGTGGGTGCCGAGGTCGTGGAGGTCGACGCCGTCGAGCTCCGACCCGGCCGTCACCGATGACAGCAGGATCTGCCCGCCGTGACCCGCCGACATGATGCGGGCGGCCCGGTTCAGTACCGGGCCGAAGTAGTCGCCGTCCCGCTCCTCGGCGGCCCCGGTGTGGATGCCCATCCGGACCCCGATCGCCGGGCCGGGCCAGTCGGCGGCGAGCAGGCGGAGCTGGATGGCCGTGGCGGCCTCCACGGCGTCGACGGCGGACCCGAACGCCACGGCGAACGCATCCCCGGCGGTCGAGAACACATGGCCACCCCGGCCCTCGACCTCGTCGCGCATGATCCGGTCGTGGAGTTGGAGGCTGGCCGCCATGGCGTCGGCGTCGTCCTCCCACAACCTGGTCGACCCCTCGACGTCGGTGAACAGGAACGAGACCAGTCCGCTGGGGATAGCCGTGACCATGGTCGGCGACCATACCCTCGAGGCCCGCTCGGCGCCGGGGACCGTCCCGGGCTCCGCTCAGCCGACCACGGCGGCGGCGCCGTTGGTCCGTTCGAAGAGCACCTCGCCCCCGGAGGGGAGCTCGGCTCGGGCCCCCTTGCACTCCACGAGGACCGGACGTTTGCCGGTCACCTCCGAGGTCAGCCGCATCATCTGGTCCCACAGCTCGACATTGATCCAGCGGCGTCGGAAGTAGACCCGGAAGGCGATGCGTTCCATCTCCTCGTCGACGTTCGGCTTGAACCGGAGCACGCCATCGGCGCCGGCCTCCATGCCGGAGTAGCCGCGGACGATCATGTCGACGGTGCCGGCCATGGCCCCGAGGTGGATGCCCTCCTGGGTGGTGCCGCCCTGCACGTCGGACACGTCGGCTTCGAGGGCCTTCCGCAGCAACGGCATCGACTGCTCCCGGTTGGCCCGGGCGAACACCCAGGAGTGGACCAGCTGCGAGAGGGTCGAACCGTGGGACGTCCGGTCGAGGTAGTAGTCGATGGTGCGGTCGAGAACCTCCTCGTCGAAGGGGACCCCCAGCCGGTCGAAGACGGTCTGGAGCTCCTCGAACGACAGGAGGTAGAAGAGCATGAGGACGTCGGCCTGCTTGGACGCCTTGTAGCGATTCACCGTGTCGCCCTCGGACTCGAGGATCCGATCCAGTCGCTGGATGTCGCCGTAGCGCTCCTCGTAGCCGAGCCAGTCGAACTCCTCCAGGGCCTCGTAGCCCTCGAACTGGCTGATGACCCCGTCGGCGTGGGTCGGCACGTACAGCTTGTGGCTGATCTCCCGCCAGCGGGCTCGCTCGCCCTGGTCGAAGCCGGTCCTGGTCTCCACGGTCTGCCGCTGGTGCGACGGCAGCCTGTCGACCACCCGGGGGATCGCGTCGAGCAGCCACGCCACCATGACGTTCGTGTAGGCGTTGTTGCGGAGTCCCTCGCCGTCCCAGTTCGGGTCGTCGTCGTGGAACTCGTCCGGACCCATCACCCCGGTGATCTCGAAGCGGTCCGCGAGCCGGTCGTAGGTGGTGATGGAGGACCAGAAGAGGCCGATCTCCACCAACAGCTCGGCGCCGAACTCGGTGAGGAACTCGAGGTCGTCGGTGTACCGCAGGTACTGGATGACGTTGTAGACGATGGCGATGTTGACGTGTCGCTGGCGGTGGCTGCGGTCGGGCAACCAGTGCCCGGACTTGGGATTCAGGTGCACCTCCTGGGTCTCCTCGCGCCCGTCGGAGCCCGACTGCCACGGGAACATGGCACCTCGGTACCCATGCTTCCCGGCGGCTCGGCGAGCGGCCGGCAGTCGCCGGTAGCGATACCGGATGAAGGCGGCGGCCACCTCCGGCGCCCGGCTCACGAGGAGGGGCATGACGAACATCTCGTCCCAGAAGATGTGCCCCCGGTAGGCCTCGCCGTGGAGCCCACGGGCGGGGATCCCGGCATCGACGTCGAACACGTTCGGACAGGCCACCGTCATGACGTGGAAGAGGTGCAGGTTGGTGACCTTGCGGATGCGGGACGGGGCCTCGAGGTCGACTCGGAACCGTCGCCAGAGACCGATCCAGGCGTCACGGTGCTCGATCTCGAGTTCGCTGAAGTCGGGGGCCTCACGGAGGAGCTCGCGGACGGTGAGCGCCGGCTCGGAGATGGCGGTGTCCCTCGACGTCACGATGGCGGCCACCTTCTCGACCCGGACGCGGGCACCCTCGGCGACGTCGAGGACGAGCTCCTCCCCCGCCGCCTCGGCCGTGTCGACCGCCCGCCGTTCGACCGATACCGGATCGTCGTCCACCCAGACCCGGTGGCGGGCCCCAACGACGACCTCGATGCGGGACTGGTTGGTCCGAACCCGCACGGCGAGGTGGCCCGATGGGTCCCGACACACGTCGAGGACGTCGAGGTGGCGATCGGCGAGGTCCCGGTACCGGGCCACGTTCCGGTTGCGAACCCCGGCATCGACCCGTGAGCGGATCGTGAGGCGGCCAGACCAGTCCTCCGCCCGGAGATTGGTCTCGAGGGCGGCGACCTCGCTGCGGGCCATCGAGACGAGGCGTCGCTGCGTCAGGGTCGTGTGGCGGCCCTCGGGGTCCACGAAGCCCACCTCGCGGACGAGCACGCCCCGGTCGACCTCCAACGCCTGGCGGAAGGACGTGATCTCCACCTCGTCGATCGAGAACCACGGCCCGTCCTCGATGCGGAACGTGAGCGGGAGCCAGTTGGGCAGGTTGACGAGGCTCTCGTTCTCGATCTCCCGCCCCGCCTTGTGGTCGGTCAACCGGTTGTAGATGCCCGCCACGTACGTGCCGGGGTAGTGCACCTCCTCGTCGGCGGCGCACTCGGGGGCGGCGCCCCGGGTGGCGAATCGACCGTTCCCGATGGTGCAGAGCGCCTCCCGCAGCGGCTCCTCGGCGGGGTCGTAGCTCGTGTACTCGAGGAGCAACTCGTCGGCTTCGTGGGGCTGCATGGGACGGTCCGGGGGTCGACGGCGACCCGACAGTCATACCAGCCGACCGGTCCCATGTGGTCCGATTCCCGATAGCCTCGGTTGGGAAGACGGGGGACAGATGCACACCGAGACCTTCATCGAGTTGGACGACGGGACCAGCCTCGGGGCGTTCATCGGGGGGAGCGGCGAGGCGGGCACGGTCGTGCTCGTGGCGCCCTACGAGGGCACCCGCCACAACCCCCGCAATCAGCTCGTCGCCGACATCCTGCAGGAGCGTGGCTTCCGAACCGTGCTCGCCGACCTCCTCACCGAGACCGAGGAGGGCGAGGAGTTGACCAGCCCCGAACGGCACTTCGACGACGCCTTCCTCACCGCGCGGCTCACCGCCATCACGAATCGGTTGGTGGATGAGCACGGGCTCGAGACGGTGGGTTACTTCGGGGCCAACTCCGGGGCCTGCATCGCCCTCGAGGCTGCCGCTGCCCATCCCGGAGCCGTGGGCTCGGTGGTCGTGCGCGGCTGCGGCCACCTCGACCACGTCGGCGATGCCCTCCGCAGCGTGGCCGCACCGACCCTGTTCGTCGCCGGGGAGAAGGACGGTGCGGTCGTGGAGGCGAGCCGCCGGGCGGTCGACGTCGTCGCCGGGGAGGCCGACCTGGAAGTCGTCCCCGGCGCCTCGCACCGGTTCGAGGAGGGCGGGGCGCTCGACACGGTCGGCGCCGTCGCCGCCGACTGGTTCGGCCGGCACCTGGCCGGTTGACGTCACCTACCCG
>JBFLKR010000272.1:0-5093 GCA_040883295.1 Acidimicrobiia bacterium | reverse complement strand
GGGCCACCGTCCAACCGGGGACAAGGAAGGACGGAGATGCGACGGATCACCCTGCTCCTCACGGCACTGGCGATGGTGGTGGCGGCCTGCGCCACCGACGGCTCGACCGCGACGACCACGACCACCGAACCCCCCGCCGCGGAACCCGGGCCGGTCGGCTTGTTCGCGTCCTCCCTGCAGGTGGCCGACTCGTGTGACGACCTCCTCGAGTTCTACGTCGACCAGGCCCTCGAGATCGTGACCCCGTGGGGCCTGCCCGGCGACGGCTGGTGGGGTCCGTTCCCCGTCGAGGAGGGGGCGATGGCCGACGGTGACGACGCCACCGACGGGGCCGGTGCTGCCCCCGGCGGCGGCGAGGCCGGCGTCGACTACTCCACCACCAACGTCCAGGAGACCGGCGTCGACGAGCCCGACATCGTCAAGACCGACGGCACCCACGTCTACGCCCTCCTCGACGGCGCCCTGCGCGTGGCCGAGGTCGACGGCGCCGAGGTGGCCGTGGTCGGCGAGGACCGGTTCGGCGACGTCTTCTACTCGTCCATGCTGCTGCAGGGCGACCGACTGTTGCTGCTCGGCTCCGGCTGGTCGGAGTCCCCGGGCATCGCGGTCGATGAGGCGTCCGACAGCATCTACCCGTACCCAGGCGGCTCGGCCATCTCCACGATCCTCGAACTCGACGTCTCCGATCCCGCCGACCCCGAGGTCCTCCGCACCCTCCGCATCGACGGCTCGGTCGTCTCGGCCCGGATGGTCGACGACCGCGTTCGCCTCGTCACTCGCTCCCGCCCCGTCGGGTTCGAGTGGCAGTACCCCGAGGGCTCGGGCCTGCGGGCCGAGCGCGAGGCGCTGGAGGCGAATCGGGAGATCATCCGCTCCTCGACCATCGACCAGTGGCTGCCCTACTTCGTCCTGACCGACGAGACGACCGGCGACGAGACCGAGGGGTCGCTGCTCGACTGTGGCGAGGTGTACCTGCCACCCGAGGCGAGCGGCGTCTCGACGCTCTCGGTGCTGTCCTTCCCGCTGGCCGGCGGTGGCCTCGGGTCGCGCTTCCCGGTGGGCCTCGTCGCCGAGGGCGAGACCGTCTACGCGTCCGGCACCCACCTCTACGTCGCCACCCAGCGCTGGATGGACTGGGCGGTGCTCGCCGAGGCCGGCGACGCCGAGGACGCGGCCGACGAGTTCACCACCCGCATCCACCGGTTCTCCATCACCGGCGCCCGGGCCCGGTACCAGGCCTCCGGCGAGGTGCCCGGCTTCCTCATCGGCCAGTGGGCGATGAGCGAGTACGACGGCGACCTGCGGGTGGCCTCGACCACCAACCCGTGGGGCTGGTGGTCGTCGGACGAGTCGGAGTCCCAGCTCACCGTCCTCCGCCCCGACGACGAGGGCCGCCTCGCGACGATCGGCGAGGTCGGCGGCATGGGCCGCACCGAGACGATCCGCGCCGTGCGCTTCATCGGGCCGGTCGGCTACATCGTCACCTTCCGCCAGACCGACCCGCTCTACGTCATCGACGTCACCGACCCCACCGCCCCCACGATCGAGGGTGAGTTGAAGATCACCGGCTACTCCGCCTACCTGCACCCGGTCGGCGACGGGCTGCTGCTCGGCGTCGGGCAGGACGCCACCGAGGAGGGCCGGGTGCTCGGCACCCAGTTCTCGCTCTTCGACGTGTCCGACCCGACCGACCCGCGGCGGGTGGACCAGATCACGATCGAGGACGCCTGGGCCGAGGCGGAGTGGGACCACAAGGCGTTCCTCTGGTGGGAGCCCGAGTCCCTCGCCGTGTCGCCGTTCCAGGTGTGGCGGTGGGACGAGGACGACGAGAGCGAGACGTTCGACACCGGCGCCATCGCGGTGCGGGTGTCCGACGGCCGCCTCGTCGACGAGGGCGTCCTCCGCAACGGCCTCGACGGCCCGGTGGAGTTCGGCGAGGGCAAGCCACAGCCGTCCGTCGATCCCTATCGGTCCCAGGTCCGCCGCACGATCGTCATCGGTGACGTGCTGCTCACCGTCGGCGAGGGCGGCATCGGCGTCCACGACCTCGAGAGCCTGGAGACGCTGGAATACGTGTCCTGGCGGTAGGGGTGCCTGAACCCACAGAGCCTTGAGATGCCGCGGTCCCGAACCCAGGGTTCGGGACCGCGGGCGTCACCCCCGCTTGAGCGCCGCGGCCAGCACCCCGGGAACGTTGCCCAACCGGGGGTCGGCCTCGAAGGCGGGCAAGCCTCGGGCGGCCCCGACCATGGGTGACCCCACGTGCCACAGCGGCGGCGGCGTCGAGCGGAACGGGGCCCGCATCACCGTCTTCTGGGGGTGGTCGAACAGGTAGGTGTTGTGCACCACGTCGACGCCCGACTGGATGTCGGTGCGGTGGTGGCCCGGGAAGGCACCCCACGTGGTGGAGGTGGCGGCGTACGCCGCAGCCGCCCACACGTTGAGGCCGATCGACCCGTACCGCAGGTTGGCGATGCCCTCCTCGATCGCCGGGCCGATGACGGGGTCGGCCAGTGACGACGGGTGGGCGAGCACCGTGGCCGACAGCGTCCCCCAGTGGACGTGGTTGGCGAAGTCGACCGCCGCCCGGATGAACGTGGGCACGTCGCGCTCGACGTCGAGGGCGGTCTCGCCGAACACCCCGTTGAAGGCCTCGACCGTGAAGACGATCGAGTCGTGCTGGTCGGGGTTCACATCCTCGATGAACGTCCACGGCACGCACCCGGGGCCCTGATCGCCCACGACGTGGGCGTGGGGGTGCTCGTCCATGAAGCGCTCCCAGCGGTCCTCGGCGCCGGGGTAGAACGGCATCCGCTGGGGATGGCGAGCCAGCGACTCCTTGATCGCCTCGATGAGTTGCTCGCGCTGGTTCCAGTGCTGGTGGGTGATGACGACCCGGGTGGCGTTGCAGTTGAACCCGGCGTTCTGGACCAGCGAGCCGGCGATGTGGTCGGCCTGGTAGGCGATGTCGTCGTCGGACCACGGCCCGGGGATGACGATGACGGGCGACACGTTCCCCAACTCCGCCGTGACCGGCTTGTGGATTCGGGGGTCGTCCGCCGCCTTGCGCTCGGCGCCCTCCTCGCCGGGGCCGAACACGATGGCGTCGTAGGTCTTGTCCGAGCCGGTGATGTGGATGGCGGCGACGGCGTCGTGGTCGACGAGGTACTGGCCCACCTCGGCGCCGCCGTAGGCGATGCGGAGCACGTCGGCCTCGACGAGCGGGGCGAGGGCCTGCTCCCAGTGCGGTCCCACCCATTCGTTGACCGGGTTGGTCTTCAGGATCGCCGTGCGCTGGTAGTAGAAGAGCTGGTAGAGGACGTCCATCGGGCCGATCGACGACACGTTCCCGGCCCCCAGCACGAGGCACACCTCCGGCTCGGCGGTGACCTCCGGCCGGTAGTGCTTGGCCATCGCCGCCTTGAGGTTGCCCGGGTTGATACCCGGTTCCATCCAGACCTCACCGGTCATCCCGCCCCCGAGCAGCTTGTCCCAGTTGTCGGTGGGGTAGACGCCCACGATGGTCTGGCCGTCGGGGCGCTGGGTGACCGGCCCCGGGGGGATCGGCCGGCCGTGGTCGCGGAGGTCCCGCATCGTGTCGCGCAGGAGGCGGGCGTTGCGCACGACGAGGGTGGGCCCGCCGTACCACTCCTCCCAGTCGAGGGGGCCACCGAGCTCGATGCCCTTGGCCTCACAGGCGTCGGCGACCCACGCGGGGGCGGCGGCCGCCGTCGCTTCCATGACCCGTTCCAGCAGCGCCATGCGCTCGTCGAGCGAGGCGCCCACCCAGCGGGGGGCGGCGGCGGTGAGGTCGGCGAGCATCGCGTCCAGCTCGTCGGTGGTGGACTCGGCGCGGCGGTCGATGACGGCGGGGAAGGCGTAGGAGCCGGCGGTCATGGGGTCACCTCGGATGCGGTCGTCGGGGAGGCGGAGCCTACCGACCGGTCGCCACCCCCGCCCGAGCCCCACTGGCAACCCAGGGTTGTGGAGGGGGTGGGCCCGGCGAAGCGTGGGCCGCAGGGGGCGTCCTGCACCCTCACGAACCCGGGGTTGTGGAGGGGGTGGGCGACGGGGTCAGTCCCCGAGCCGGATGCCCGACAGTTCCTCGAGTGCCTTCACCAAGGCGTGGTTGCCCTCGGCGCCGAGACCCCGGGCCTGCAGCGCCCGGTACAGCTGGAAGACCAGGGCGGTGCCGGGCAGGGGCACGCCGGCCTCGTCGGCCGCCTCGAGCGCGAGCCGCAGGTCCTTCTGCTGCAGGTCGATGGTGAAGCCCGGCCGCCAGTCCCGAGCGGCCATCTGCGGGCCCCGGTTGGCGAGCATCCACGACCCGGCCGCCCCACCGGTCACGGCCTCGAGGGTGGCGTCGAGGTCCAGGCCAGAGGCCTCCGCCAGCAGGAGACCCTCCGACACCGCCAGCTGGGTGACCACCACGAGCACCTGGTTGACGAGCTTGACGCGCTGGCCGGCCCCCACCGGTCCGACGTGGGTGATCGTGGTCCCGTAGGCCTCCATGACCGGGCGGGCCCGGGCCACGTCGACCTCGCTCCCGCCCACCATGATCGAGAGCGTGCCGCGTTCGGCGCCTTCGGAGCCGCCCGAAACCGGGGCATCGACCCACGAGGCGCCGGCCTCGGCGACCAGGGCGGCGAACCGCTCCGTCGCCGACGGGGAGATCGTCGAGTGGTCGATGACGAGGCTCCCCGGCCGGAGCCCCGCGAGCAGGCCCTCGTCCCCGGTGAGCACCGCCTCGACGTCGGGGGTGTCGGAGACGCAGACGGCGACGACCTCGGCCTGGGCCGCCACGTCGGCCGGCGAGGCCCCCGGGGCGGCGCCGGCCTGGACGAGCGGCTCGGCCCTGGCGCCGGTCCGGTTCCAGACCACCACCTCGTGGCCCTTGGCCACCAGGTTGGCGGCCATCCCGCTTCCCATGATCCCGAGCCCGATGAACCCGACGCTCATGACCGACCGCCCGATGGGATCGTCGAGGAGCGCGAGGGGAACTCCCCAATCAGGAGCGGCCTCGGCCGCTCTCTGGCACCGCCCCCCTCCCACCGGCCTCCTCCGTCGGCCGGCGGGACCCATCCCCCCTCCGG
>JBFLKR010000271.1:0-7821 GCA_040883295.1 Acidimicrobiia bacterium | reverse complement strand
GCCGTCAGGGAGGAGATCCACGCGTCGATCCTCGCCGAGGGTTGGAACGGCGAGGTGGGCGCCTTCACGCAGTCGTACGGGTCCGATGCGCTCGACGCCGCGGTCCTGACGATGCCGATCGTGGGCTTCCTCCCGGCCGACGACGAGCGGGTGCTGTCCACGATCGAGGCGATCGAACGGGATCTCACCGACCCCGCCGGCCTCGTGTACCGCTATCGCGGCGACGACGGCCTCGAGGGCGAGGAGGGTGCCTTCCTGCTCTGCACGTTCTGGCTGGCCGAGGCGCTCGCCCTCGCGGGGAGGACCGACCGGGCCCGTGAAGTGTTCGACCGGGCGGTGGGCCATGCCAACGACCTCGGGCTGTTGGCCGAGGAGGTCGACGCCGACTCGGGCGAACTGCGGGGCAACTTCCCCCAGGCCTTCAGCCATGTCGGCCTGGTCAACGCCGCCTGGGCCATCGCCCGCGCCGAGGGTGCCGTCGAGTGAGCGACACCGGGAGTCCCGCCGCCCGGGTCATCACCGACCGCCGGTTCGGTCCGTACATCGCCGGCAACTTCACCTCGAACATCGGCAACTGGTTCCAGAACGTCGCCGCCGGCATCGTCGTCTTCCAACTCACCGGGTCGAACACGCTCGTCGGCGTCGTGTCGGTCCTCCAGTTCCTCGGCACCCTGGCGCTCTCGCCGGTTTCGGGGGCGTTGGCCGACCGCTTCGACCGCCGCAAGCTGTTGCTCCTCGCCCAGGTCGTGTCGGCCACCGGGGCCGTGGGTCTGGCCATCTGGGTGGCCCTCACCGGCGTCGAGGGTCTGCCCGGCGTGTGGCCGGTCTTCGCCGCCAGCGGGATCATCGGCCTCGGGTACGCCATCGGCATCTCGGCGATGAACGCCTTGGTGCCCGCCCTGGTCGAACCTCGGGACCTCGAGACCGCCATCGCCTTCAACTCCGCCTCGTTCACGCTCGCCCGGGCGATCGGGCCGGCGTTGGCCGGGATCGTGGTGGCGGCGCTCGGGGCGGCATGGGCGTTCGGCATCAACGCCGTCACGTTCTTGCCGCTGGTCGTCGTGCTGGCGTTCATCCGGCCACGGGAGGTCACGCGCGACGGGGGCGGCGACCGGTCGGTGCGAGCCGGGTTCGCCTACGCCCTCGCCAACCCGTCGATGCTGTGGCTGGTGCTGGCCGTGCTGACGGTGGGCTGGGCGAGCGACCCCGTCAACACCCTCGCGCCGGCCTACGCCGATCTGTTCGGCCTCGACGAGACGTTCGTCGGCCTGCAGGTGGGGGCGTTCGGCGCCGGTGCCGCGGTCACGACCCTCGTCGTTGGTCGGATCCGGCGCCGGCTCGGTCCGGAGGCGACGAGTCGGCTCGGCATGGTGGTGCTGGCAACCGGCATGGTCGGCTACGCCATCGCCCCGCTGCCGTGGCTGGTGATCGTGGCGCTGCTGGCCGGTGGCGCCGGGTTCCTGTTGGGGGTGACCACCACCAACAGCAATCTCCAACAGCGGCTCGACGAAGACATGCGGGGCCGGGTCATGGCGCTCTGGAGCATGGCGTTCCTCGGCTCCCGGCCCCTCGCCGCCCTCGTCGACGGAGCAGTGGCCGACCTCGTCTCGCCACGGGTCGGAGTGCTGACGGCGGTGGTCCCGCTGGCGGTCGGTTGGTGGGCGATGGGCAAGGTCGAACCCATCGCCGGGGATGCCTGACGAGCGGGGCGGAGAAACCCGTCGACGCCGTTCCCGCACGGGGCCAATATGGCACCCATCCGGAGAGGAGATGACCATGTCGCACCGTGACGGCTACCCCCAGGGCGTCCCCAGCTGGGTCGACCTGCAGGCCAAGGACCAGGAGGTCGCCAAGGCCTTCTACTCACAGCTGTTCGGCTGGGAGCTCGACGACCAGCCACTGCCCATGGGCGGGCACTACACCATGGCCAGCCTCGACGGCGGCGCGGTGGCCGGCATCGGCTCGCCGCCCCCGGGCAGTCCCGATGAGATGCCGTCGGTGTGGACCACCTACTTCGCCGTCGACGACCTGGCCGAGGTCCTCGCCAAGGTCGAGGACGCCGGCGGGCAGGTCGTGATGCCGGCCATGCAGGTGATGGAGTCCGGCCACATGGCGATGGTCGCCGACCCGACGGGGGGCGTCGCCGGGCTGTGGCAGGCCAACCAGCATCGGGGTGCCGGCACCGTCAACCAGCACGGTGCGCTCGTCTGGAACGAGCTCATCACCCCCGACCCCGACGGTGCGGCTGCGTTCTACGACGCGATCCTCGGTACCACCCACGAGACCGGCCCGATGGGGGGCGACACCGACTACACGGTCATCAACGTCGACGGTCGCAGCGTCGCCGGCGCCATGGCACTGCCCGAGCATGAGGGCGTGCCGACGGCCTGGACGGTCTACTTCGCCACCGACGACATCGATGCGACCGTCGCCAGGGCCAAGGAGCTCGGCGGCACGGTCATGAACCAGGTGGACTCACCGGCCGGGCCGCTGGCGGTCATCGCCGACCCCCAGGGGGCGGTGTTCCAGGTGATGCAGCCGATCCAGATGGACGACTGAGGGCCAGGTCCACAAAGGGAATCCCCCGGCGGGGGGATGGGTCCTGACGAGGAGCGTCAGCGACGAGATGGGAGGGGGGCGATCCCAGAGTGCGGTGGGAACCCACGCACCGCGGCCGCGCCATGTGGGCCCCCCACCGACCGCAGATCGGCGGCCGTTCCACCCCGGGCGCACCTCCGACGTCCCCCTCGCACTCAATCGGCCTGGCACGACGGGCACCAGGCGGTGACCCGGGCCGGCGAGCCGAGCCACGCCTCCTCGATGCGCGTCCCACAGCGTCGGCAGGGTTTCCCGGCCCGGCCGTAGACCCACGTCTCCCGCCCGGGCGTTCGGTCCCCGGTCGTGGACCGGGTCGCCCGGTCGACATTGGCGCCGACCAGGCGGGCTGCGAGCTCGGCTGCGGCCTTCCACTCGTCCCCCGTCACCGACGCCGCCGGCCGCCGTGGGTGCCAGCGGAGCCGGAAGAGCAGCTCCGCCTTGTACTCGTTCCCCACTCCGGCCATGACCCGCTGGTCCAACAGCACGTCGGTGACCGGTCGATCGGCCCGGCTGGCCGCCCGGCGGGCCACTTCGGCGGGGTCGAAGTCGTCGGCCAGCACGTCGGGACCCAACGCCCCGAGCGCCCGGTCGATGGTCGGCGTGCGATCCACCTCGACCGTCGGGGCGTCGAGGCAGGCCACCGTGCCCCGTGCCGTGGACAACACCAGCCGGGCCCGGCCGGGGACGCCGCCGCCCTTTCGGACCACCCACGATCCCGACATGCCGAGGTGCACGTTGACCGACCAGCCGCCCTGGACGTCGATGACGAGGTGCTTGCCGACCGTCCGCACGTCGTGGACGTGACGGCGGCGGAGTCGGGCCTGGTGGCGCCGGATCGACGGGGCGGTTCCACCCACGTCGGCCAGCAACTGGCCCACGAGGACGGGCCGAATGCGAGCGGCGGCCCGGGCGACCGTGTCGCCCTCGGGCACCTAGGCCCTGGCCGTCAGCAGTCCGTAGTCGCCGTCGTAGCGGTGGTAGGCCACCGACGGCTCCTCGGTCTCGGCGTCGAGGTAGAAGACGAAGGAGAGGTTGCCCTCGTCGAGCGTCTTGATCGCCTCCTCGGTGGTGAGCTTCGGTGCCGGCACCGGGTCGATCTCCTCCACGGCGGTGGCGTACTTCGGGCGGTCGTCGGGGGCGCCCTCGGCGTAGCGGAGAACCAGTTGGTCGGTCCCGTCGACCAGGTAGAGCAAGGCGCCGGATCCGGTCTCGACGTCGGTGAAGACGAAGAAGTCGTAGTCCATCTGCGACATGTCGAATGCGGCCTCGTCGACGGTCGACTCCCGGGTGCCGACCGACTTCTGGCGAACCAACTCTCGCTCCTCGACGGGTTTGGGGTAGTACGAGGTGCGTCGGGTGGGGGCGTCGCCGCGGTGCCAGGCGTCACCGTTGGTGTGGCGCCGGGCCTCGTAGCGCCCTCCGATGCGGCGCAGCTTGCGAGCCGTGCGATCGACCAGCAGGTCGGCGGCTTCTCGGATGGTCCCCGCCTCGATCCGCACCCGGATGAAGTGGCCGTCGGCGAGGTCGAGGTTGACCTGCGCAACGGCCTTGTTCGGGATCCGGGGCACCTCCAACATCGTGAGCTTCAGTCGGGCCTTCATGATGGGCCGATGGGCCACCTTCTCGAGGCCGAGGATCTTCTCCTCGGCGTAGGCACGGTCGTCGGTCGGGACCGGTCCTCGCACGAGGGTGATCACGTCGAAGCTCGCCATGGTGGGTGCTCCCTTCGGTCGGCGGCTGCGCCGTAGAGTCTACGCGTCCACCCCCCACTGCGACTCCCGGAGTCCGTGTGACGACGACGTTCCAGGCGGCCGACCTGACCTGGCGGGATGCCTACAAGCTCCTCAACGGCCTCGTCACGCCCCGCCCGATCGCCTGGGTGGGCACGAGGTCGGCCGACGGCATCCCCAACCTCGCCCCCTACTCGTTCTTCAACGTCGCCTCGGCGGACCCACCCACCATCCTCTTCTGTCCCCAACTCCCCGAGGGCCGTGACCCCAAGGACTCTCTCGCCAACGTCGAGGCCACCGGCGAGTTCACGGTCTCGATCGTGAGTCGGGAGCTGGCCGAGCGGATGAACGCCACGTCCGAGGAGGTCGCCCCCGACGTCGACGAGTTCGCCCTCGGCGGCGTGCTCCCCAAGGACGGCGACCTGGTCGACGCCCCCTACGTCTCGGAGGCGCCGGCGGCGATGGAATGCCGCCTCCACGAGATCATCCGCGTGGGTGCCGGGGCGGTGGTGCTCGGGGAGGTGCTGGCGTTCCACGTCGACCCACGGATCCTGGACGGGACGCGGGTGCTCCCCGAGGAGTTGGACGTGCTCGGGCGGCTGGGCGGCCCCAACTACACCACGACCCGCGACATCTTCCAGATGGTGCGGCCGTAGCTCGGTCGTCGGGGTGGTCGTCCCCGAGCCCACGGTCTGGGTGCCCCCCGTCGTCCGCCAACCCTGGGTTGTCAGCGTCGGTTTCCGACGCCCACAACCCTGGGTTGGGCGAGAGGCGACGCCCACGACCCAGGGTTGGAACATCCTCATCGGGGGGCGTGTTCGTACCGATACAGACACCGGACGTCGGAGGGGTATTCACCCCCCACCATTACACTGACCGCACGGAGGCCCCGCGGGGCCAGCCAACCGCCAGGAGGACCCACACGTGTTCGAGCGCTTCACCGACCGAGCCCGCCGGGTGGTCGTCCTCGCCCAGGAAGAGGCCCGTCGCCTCAACCACAACTACATCGGCACCGAGCACATCCTGCTCGGGCTCATCGCCGAGGGTGAGGGCGTCGCCGCCAAGGCCCTGCAAGGCATGGGCATCTCCCTCGAGAACGTCCGCGAGCAGGTCGTCGAGATCATCGGCCAGGGCCAGCAGTCGCCCTCCGGCCACATCCCCTTCACGCCCCGAGCCAAGAAGGTGCTCGAGCTGAGCCTCCGCGAGGCGCTCCAGCTCGGCCACAACTACATCGGCACCGAGCACATCCTGCTCGGCCTGATCCGCGAGGGCGAGGGCGTCGCCGCCCAGGTCCTCCAGAAGCTCGGTGCCGACCTGCCCAAGGTGCGCCAGGCCGTCATCCAGCTCCTGTCCGGCTCGCCCGGCGAGGAGCGTCCCCCGGCCACCTCTGGCGGCGGGGGCTCGTCGCGTGAGTCGTCGGGCTCCACCGTGCTCGACCAGTTCGGCCGCAACCTGACCCAGGTCGCCAAGGAGCGCCAGCTCGACCCGGTCATCGGCCGGACGAAGGAGATCGAGCGGGTCATGCAGGTGCTGAGCCGCCGGACGAAGAACAACCCGGTGCTCATCGGTGAGCCCGGCGTCGGCAAGACCGCCATCGTCGAGGGCCTCGCCCAGAAGATCACCAACAACGAGGTGCCCGACACCCTCACCAACAAGCAGCTCTACACCCTCGACCTCGGCGCCCTCGTCGCCGGCAGCCGCTATCGCGGCGACTTCGAGGAGCGCCTCAAGAAGGTGCTGAAGGAGATCAAGACCCGCGGCGACGTGATCGTCTTCATCGACGAGATCCACACGCTCGTGGGCGCCGGTGCCGCCGAGGGGGCCATCGACGCCGCCTCGATCCTCAAGCCGATGCTCGCCCGCGGCGAGCTGCAGACGATCGGGGCAACCACCCTCGAGGAGTACCGCAAGTACCTCGAGAAGGACTCGGCCCTCGAGCGTCGGTTCCAGCCCGTGCAGGTCGACGAGCCCAGCGTGTCGGACACGATCCGGATCCTGCAGGGCCTCAAGGACCAGTACGAGTCCCACCACTCGGTCCGCTACACCGACCAGGCGATCGTGTCGGCGGCCAACCTCGCCGACCGCTACATCTCCGATCGCTTCCTCCCCGACAAGGCCATCGACCTCCTCGACGAGGCGGGTTCGCGGATGCGCATCAACCGGCGCTCTGCCTCTCCCGACATCGCCGAGATCGATGACCAGCTCCAGAAGGTGCGCCAGGAGAAGACCGAGGCCGTCTCGAGCCAACAGTTCGAGCGCGCCGCCCAGCTTCGCGACCGCGAGCGAGCGCTGCTCGGTGACCGCACCGAGAAGGAGAACGCCCTCAAGGCCGCCGGCGACGACGTCGCCTGGGTCATCGACGACGACGAGATCGCCGCGGTGCTGAGCCAGTGGACCGGCATCCCCGTCCAGCGGCTCACCGAGGAGGAGACGGCCAAGCTCGTCCGGATGGAGGACGAACTCCACAAGCGCATCGTGGGCCAACAGGACGGCATCGTCGCCGTCAGCCGGGCCATTCGGCGCACCCGGGCCGGGCTCAAGGACCCCAAACGCCCCTCCGGCTCGTTCATCTTCCTCGGCCCCTCGGGTGTCGGGAAGACCGAGACGGCCAAGGCGCTGGCCGAGTTCCTCTTCGGCGACGAGCAGGCCCTCATCCAGCTCGACATGTCCGAGTACATGGACAAGCACACGGTGAGCCGCCTCGTCGGCTCCCCCCCCGGCTACGTCGGCTACGACGAGGGTGGCCAGCTCACCGAGGCGGTGCGTCGCAAGCCGTTCTCCGTCGTGCTGTTCGACGAGGTCGAGAAGGCGCACCCGGACGTGTTCAACACGCTGTTGCAGATCCTCGAGGACGGTCGCCTGACCGATGCCCAGGGTCGCACGGTCGACTTCAAGAACACGGTCATCATCATGACCTCCAACCTCGGCACCCGTGACCTGCGCAAGACGTCGATCGGCTTCTCGGCGGACTCCGACGAGGTCACCTACGAGAAGATGAAGGAGAAGGTGACCGAGGAGCTCAAGCGGCACTTCCGTCCCGAGTTCCTCAACCGCCTCGACGAGATCATCGTCTTCCACGAACTGACCAAGGACGAGGTCAAGGAGATCGTCGACCTCATGCTCGTCCGGGTCCAGGAGCAGGTCCACGCCCAAGGCCTGGAACTCGTGCTCAGCGACGCCGCCAAGGGCTTCCTCGGCGACCGGGGCTACGACCGTGAGCTCGGGGCCCGACCGCTGCGGCGGGCCATCCAGCGGCTGCTGGAGGACGTCCTGTCGGAGAGGTTGCTCATGGGCGAGTTCGAGGCCGGCACCACCATCGTGGTCGACCTCGACGAGGAGGCCCAGGAGCTCACGTTCGAGTCCGTCGACACCCCCGACGGTCCCCCGCTCGAGATGGCGGGCGCCGAGGGTCCCGACGGCGACGACGACGACGACTGACACCTCGTCCGACCACGCTGTCTCGGGGGCCCCCCCCCGGGCGGCGCCGGGGCGG
>JBFLKR010000270.1:0-3654 GCA_040883295.1 Acidimicrobiia bacterium | reverse complement strand
GGGGCCCATCCCCCCTCCGGGGGGATCTCTGTCCCGTGTCCCGTGTCCCGTGTCCCGTCCCCATAGGCTCACGCCCATGCGCATCGGTCTCATCCTGGGCATCGACGACCAGGGACGGAATGAGCCACCCCGGTGGAAGGACGTCGCCGCCCAAGCCCGAGCGGCGGAGGACGTCGGCTTCGACCTCCTCGCCCTCGCCGACGCCCTCACCGAGGGGCCGGCGAACTTCTGGGAGGGCCTGACGCTTGCCGGGGCGCTGGCCGCCGCCACCGACGAGATCGGTCTCACCCACTCGGTGGTCAACGCCCCCCTCCGACCTCCGGCGCTCGTCGCCCGGGCCGCCCACACGCTCGACGAGGTGAGCCGGGGTCGCTACACGTTGGGCATCGGGGCGGGCAACACCCCCGACGACTACCGGATGTTCGGCATCGACGCCGACCCCCGCTACTCCCGCTTCGAGGAGGCGCTCACCGTCGTCCACGCCCTGCTGCGCAACCAGGCGGTCGACGTCGACGGCCGCTTCCAGACGGCCCAGACCGACCGGTTCCAACCGACCGGACCTCGGCCGACCGGCATCCCCATCAACGTGGCGGCCGGTGGGCCGAAGATGCTGGCGCTGGCGGCGCGGCTCGCCGACGAGTGGAACTGGTGGGCGGGCGCCAACGGCCAGACCGAGCACCTGCCACCGATCCTCGAGGTACTCCACGGCGCCTGCGTCGACGCCGGTCGAGGCCCGAAGGGTCTGCGCCGGACCCTCGACCTCTATTCGTTCGACCCGCTCGGGATCGTCGACGACCCCCCACCCCACGTGCTCACCGGCCCGCCGGACCGGATCGTCGAGTCGCTACTGGCGCTGGCCGAGTGGGGCATCGAGGAGGTTCGGGTGGACGTCGCCGTCATCCCGGTGGGGCGTCGGGTCGAGGCGATCGAGGCGCTGGCCCCCGTGGTGGAGACCCTGCACCGGGGATAGATGTCAGGCGCGGGCCGCCGCCGCGCCGTCGCTGCGGAGCTCGGCGATCTGGTCGACCAGGCGGGTGGCGCCCATCCACTTGGCGGTCGATGCCGCCTCGTCGAGCAGGGCATCCGCCTCATCGGCCCGACCAAGTCCGAGCAGGCAGCGAGCGGCGTCGACCCGGGCGGTCGCGGACCAGAACCGCTGGTTGAGGGGGTCGCCCACCTCCCACACCGGACGGAGTAGCTCGACCGCCGTCTCGAGGTCTCCGGCGGCCTCGGACAGCAGGCCCCGCACCCCGCCCATGTGGGCGTCGAGCCACGGAGCCTTGCCCCAGCGGGCGGCGTCGACCAGGCGCTCGAGGTCGGTGGCCCGGCCGCCGTCGATCATCGGGCCGGCGACCCGGGGCAGGTAGACCGGGATGAAGCCAGGGTTGGCGAGGCCGGCGACGACGAACTCGTCGATCGCCTCGTCCGTCCCCGAGTCGCCGACCGCCCACCGGCCCTCGACGAGACCTGCGAGCCCGGGGAGCAGGCCTTGGGGGTCGCCGATGTCCCGCACCGAGGGCATCGTCGCCTCCCGGACGGCCAGGGCGCCGGCCGCGTCGCCGCGATGGAACACCACGTCGGACGCCCACATCCGGGCGAAGATGCCGGTCTGCGTGCCGCCGCGGGCGTCGTCGGCCTCCACCAGGGCCACCGTCGCCTCGAGCAGGGCGTCCCACTCGCCGAGCGGGAACAGGGCTTCGCAGCGGGTCATCACCGACCACTGGACATGGGGGTCGAGGCCACGCTGGCGTCCGTACTCGATGGCGTCGTCCATCGTCCGGCGCCCCTCGTCGAGGTGCCCTGTGAAGATTCGGTGGGTCGCGAGGTTGTTGTACGACGACATGACCCGCTGGGAATCGCCCCGGTCGAGGGCGACCCGCAGCCCCTCCTCCACCTCCTCGATTCCCTCGTACTTGCCCATCTGCACGAGGGCGCTCCCCCGGATGACCAGGCCGCGGGCATACGTGGGGGTGTCGCCCACCGCCGCCGCCATGGCGATCCCTCGTTCGACCACGTCGAGCGCCTCCTCCTCCCGCCCGGACAACTGGTAGAAGCCGGCGGCCTGGGTGATGGTCTTCGCCGCCGCCCGGCTCGGTGTGAGGACGTCGGCCACGGCCAGGCTCTCGATGGCGAGACGCTCGGTCGCCTCGCCATCCCCCATGAGCCAGGCCCGTCGGCCGAGGGCAGACAGGGCCTCCGCCTCACCCTCTCGATCGCCGGCGGCCCGGAAGGCAGCCAGCGACTCCTCGTACACGCCCCAGGTGACCTCGACCGAAGCCATTTCGAGATCGCCCTGTTCGAGCAGGGCCCGACCTCGTTCGGCGTCGGTCTGGGCCATGGACACGGCCGTGCGGAACAGCTCGAGGCCCCGGGGGGCGTCCAGCGACCCGGCCCGTTCGCCGGCAAGCATGAGGAACCGGTAGGCACGGCGACGTTTGTCGGGATCGTCGGTCCGGGACAGCTCGATGGCGGTCACGAGGTGGTGGGCGAGCAACTCGGCCACGTCGGCGGCCCGCTCGGCCGACACCGCCTCGAGCCACCGCGCCGTCGACTCGTGGAGGCGGGCCCGCTCGGACCGGGTGAGGCGGGCGTAGGCCACGTCGCGGATGAGCACGTGGGCGAACGTGTACTCCTCCTGGCCCTGCATGGAGGGCCGGCGGACCGGTCGGACGAGATCCCGCTGGACGAGCCGGCGCAGCGCCCCGTCCACGTCGCCGGGCACGTCGGCGAACGAGACCGCCCCCGCCCAGAAGACCTTGCCGATGACCGCCGCAACCTGGAGCACCGCGGCGTCGGCCGGGTCGAGGAGGTCGAGGCGGGCGGCGACCACCGCCTGGATCGAGTCGGGCAGCGGCAGGGTGCCGTCGGCGAGGGGTTGGTCGAACCAGCCGCGCTCGTCGGCGAGGGCCACGTACTCGGTGACGTACAGCGGGTTGCCGCCCGATCGCTCGAGCAGGGCCTGCTGGGTCTCGGCCGGCATCACGACCCGGCCGGTGAGGGCGGCGAGCAGCGCCTTCGTGTCGTCGTCGTCGAGGGGGTCGAGCGACACCGTGGCGGCGTCCCGCTTGCCGCCACCCCAGCCAGGTCGGTCGTCGAACAACTCGGGTCGGGTCGTCGCGACGACGAGGATCGGGGCGTCGTCGGCCCAGTCGACGAGGTGCTCGACGAAGTCGGTCACGGCGTCGTCGGCCCAATGGAGGTCCTCGATGACCACCACCATCGGGTTGGGATCGGCGAGCGCCTCGAAGAAGCGGAGCCAGGCGGCGAAGAGCTCGGACCGTTCGACTCCCTCGGCGAGTCCGGTCCCCGCCAGCGGGGCGAGGCGGGACCGCACCCACTCGGCATCGTCGGCGTCGTCGAAGAGGGCGGCGACCGTGGCCCGGAGCTTGGTGTCGGCGGCCCCGGGCGGCTCGGACTCGAGGATCCCCGCCTCGGCCTTCACGAGCTCACCGATCGCCCAGAACGTCACGCCCTCGCCGTAGGGCAGGCACCGACCCTGCCGCCAGCGGACGAGCTCCGGCCGATCGTCGACGAGCCGGCGGAACTCTCGCACGAGCCGGCTCTTGCCCACCCCCGGCTCGCCGGCGATCGTCACGAGCTGGGGACGACGCCGGGCGACGGCCCGCTCGAAGGCGTCGGCGAGGAGGCTGAGCT
>JBFLKR010000269.1:0-4493 GCA_040883295.1 Acidimicrobiia bacterium | reverse complement strand
TCGGAGCCGAGCGAGGAGTCACCCGAGTCCCCGGAGACTCCGGACTCTGACGACTGAGCGAGTCCCCGGCCCGATTCTCGAGGACATCCCCGAAGCGGAGGTCGTTCTCTCCGATCGGGCTCGCCCTGCCCTCGAGGCGCTCGCCGCCGAGGCCGGGCTGACCGTCGAGGGTTCTCGGCGAACGCAGGTCGTGTACCGGCCCGGGCGGTCGCTGGTGGTGACACACGACTGCCGGCTCGACGGGCCGGGTGGTCGCTTGCGTCGCTCGATCGTGCTCGGGGCTGGTCCGCGGGCGCCGTCGGGGGGCGCCACGGTGGAGGGTGGCGGGTACGAGGTGCAGGGTTGGGTGTACCCCCACGACCCTGCGCTGCCGGGCCTCGCCATGTGGTTCGACGCCGGGAGCCGATCGTCGCTGCTGGCGGGCACCGGGCTGGGCGCACCCGACGTCCTCCGGGCCCGCAGCTACCGGCCGGGCCGCCGGGCGGTCCTCGAGCTCGTCTTCTCGGATCGAAGCGTCTTCGTGAAGGCCGTGCGGCCGAAGACGGTCGCCGACCTCCAGGCGCGCCATCGGTTGCTGTCGGCGACGTTGCCGGTGCCCCGTAGTCTCGGCTGGCTCCCCGACCACGGCGTCGTGGTGATGGACGGCATGGCGGGCGAGACCCTGGCCACCGCGGGCATCGCCCCGTCGGTGGCGGGACTCGAGGCCTTGCTCGACGCCATCCCTGCCACCGAGTATCGGGTCACGCCGCTGCGCAACCGGGCGGCTGGCCACGCCCGACGCCTGCGGGCGATCCTGCCCGGCTCGGCCGACCGCGTATCCGAGATCGAAGGGCGATTGGCTGCCATCGAACCCGGACCTGCGGTGGCGGCCCACGGCGATCTCCATGCCGGCCAACTCATCGTCCGGGATGGGGTGGTCGCCGGCCTCATCGACGTGGACACCGTGGGGATGGGCGAGCGGCTCGACGACATCGCCACCCTCATCGCCCACCTGCACGTGTCCGCCCTTGCCGGCCGACCGGATCTCGCCCGGATGGCCGAGCAGTTCCTGGCGGGCTTCGAGGCACGGGTCGACCCGGCGATGCTGCGACCCCGGATCGCCGCTGGCGTGTTCGGCCATGCGGCGGGCCCATGGACCCGTCAGCAGCCCGACTGGGAACTGGGCGTGGCGGCCCGACTCGATGCCGCGGAGGCGTGGCTCGGCTGATGTGGCAGGAGGTTCGACCAGCCGGGTAGACGGCGCCGCGGGCGCAGCAGTCCGGCTACTCCGGAGACTCGTCTGTCTGGTCGTCGATGCGGTCGAGCGAGGCGTAGGCGGAGGAGGCGAGCGCTGCGAGGTGGGCGCTGAGCCGCTTCAAGTACCGGTAGAACAGCGCCTTCGCCACCGCTTCGTGCGCTTCGAGGCTGCCGGTGGCGGCGGCTCGGACCTGGCCGTCGAAGCGGTCTTCGGCCGCCACCGCGTCCCGCACGACCGCCCGTGCGACGTCCGGGTCGCCGGATCGAAAGGCATTCGTCGCGGCGTCGATGAGGCTCGCAACCGTGTCTCGATCGCTGGCCATGGCGGCGGCGTCGGCCATGGTCGAGAGGTCGAGCTCGTACTTCGCGAGGTCGTAGATGTTCTTGGCGTAGTCCGACGCCCGCTCGGCATCCCGGGTGACCAGCAGGTACGTGAACGTGTCCGAGAGGTCGTCGGGGGCGGCGACCGAGGCATGGATGGTCAGGCGCCGGATGACGTCGCGGCGGATCTCCTCGACCCGGTCGTCGGCGGAGCGCACCTCCGACCTCGTCGCCGACGAGCGCCCGCCGCCGAAGGCCGCCTCGCATGCGGTGTCGAAGATCGTGCCGACCTCGTCCAGCATCTCGATGATCGACGCCTCGATGTCCTCGAGGCTGTCGGGGCGCTTGAAGAACGAGAGCACGGGGCACCTCCTAGAAGATGAAGATCCCGACGAGCGGGACGACGATGAACAGGCCGACGACGTAGGTGATCGCCACCGACTTGCGACGGACGGCGATCCGGGCAAGGCGCTCCGCCAGGTCGACCGGGATGTAGCGGAGGCGCGGTAGCGGGTAGAGCAGCATGATCGCCACGACGTTGAAGATGGTGTGGGTGAGGGCGATCGTCAATCCGTCGATCGACCCCGCACCGAGTGCTGCGAGGAGGGCGGTGACCGTCGTCCCGATGTTGGCGCCGAGGGTGATCGGATAGGCGTTGCGTACGAGCAGGACACCTGAGGCGGCGAGCGGGACGAGGATCGACGTCGTGATCGAGGAGCTCTGCACGGCGATGGTCACGATCGTGCCGACGACGATGCCGACCAGCCCGGACCTGGCCAGGGCGGCGTTGAGGGACGTCTCGATACGGGCTGCCACGAGGACTCGCATGTTCTTCGTGATGAGGCTGAGCGCGAAGAAGATGATCCCGATCCCGAGGACGGCGACGAGGACCGCCGTGATCACGGGGTTTCCGAGCACCAACTCCACGGCTCCGGACACGAGGTCGGAGCCCCACGAGACGGCGGCCTTGATCGGGCTCTCGAAGGACCCGCCTGCGCCAGTGGGGAGGAAGCCGGCGAACCACGTCGCCAAGCTCGACAACGCCCCGGTCGCCAACTGCAGCGGCAGCAGGATGGCCACGGCGATCAGATTGAAGAAGTCGTGCATGGTCGCCGCCGCGAACGCCCGTTGGAAGGACTCGGTCCGGCGGACGTGGGTCAGCGAGACGAGGGTGTTCGTCACGCTCGTGCCGATGTTGGCGCCCATCACCATGTAGACCGCGGTGTCGACCTCCACGACCCCGGCGGACACGAGCCCGACGATCGTGGCCGTCGTGACGGACGACGATTGGACGAGGACGGTGGCGAGCACCCCGACGAAGAGGGCGCTCAGCGGGCTGGAGACGGCCTCGAACAGGGCGTCCGTGTAGTCCGACCCCACCCCCTTGATGCCGGACTCGAGCAGTTTGACGCCGACCAGGAAGAGGTAGAGCAGGCTGACGACGAGCAGGGCCCGAGCCCAGCTCGGCAGGCCCGGCGACGTGACGGGTTCTCGCTCGAGCCCGGTGTCATCCATCCGAAGATGAACGCTACGCAAACGGGAGGGGAGCGTCATCGGTCTTGGGAGCCCGGCATCGATGCCCTTCGCCCGGTCCCGCCGGGGTCCGTTCGCTACCTTCGGCCCATGACCAAGCCTGCTCTGGACGACCTGCATCGCCGTTCGCTCGAGGACCCCGAAGGCTTCTGGGGCGAGGCCGCCGAGGCGATCGACTGGGAGCGCCGGTGGGACCGGGTCCTCGACCGCGACGCCGACCCGGCCGCCCGTTGGTTCGTCGGTGGCGAGCTGAACACCTGCCACAACGCCCTCGACCGCCACGTCGAGGCCGGCCGTGCCGACCAGCTCGCCCTGGTCCACGACAGCGCCGTCACCGGGGATGTGCGGCGGTACACCTACGCCGAGCTCCGGGACGAGGTGGCCCGGTTCGCCGGGGTGCTCGCCGCCCACGGGGTCGGACGGGGCGACCGGGTGGTCATCTACATGCCGATGGTGGCCGAGGCGGCCGTCGCCATGCTCGCCTGCGCTCGGCTCGGCGCCGTCCACTCGGTGGTGTTCGGCGGGTTCGCCTCGAAGGAGCTGGCGGTCCGGATCGACGACTGTGAGCCCGTCGTCATCGTGTCGGCGTCGTGCGGGGTCGAGGTCGACCGGGTCGTGGAGTACAAGCCGCTGCTCGACGGGGCCATCGACCTCGCCGACCACCAGCCTGACCACTGCATCGTGCTCCAGCGGCCGATGGCCGAGGCATCGATGATGCTCGGTCGGGACGTCGACTGGGTGGCTGCGATGGCCGACGCCGAGCCCCATCCGTGTGTGCCGGTGGCGGCGACCGATCCCCTCTACATCCTCTACACCTCGGGCACCACGGGCCAGCCCAAGGGGATCATCCGGGACAACGGCGGGCACGCGGTCGCCCTGGCGTGGAGCATGCAGTACGTCTACGGCATCCACCCGGGCGAGGTGTTCTGGGCGGCGTCCGACGTCGGCTGGGTCGTCGGCCACTCGTACATCGTCTACGCACCGTTGCTGCACGGCTGCACGACCGTCATGTACGAGGGCAAACCGGTCGGCACCCCCGACGCCGGGGCCTTCTGGCGGGTCATCGCCGACCACGGGGTGGTGAGCCTCTTCACCGCCCCCACCGCGTTCCGGGCGATCCGCCAGCAGGATCCCGACGGGGCGTTGGTCGCCGACTACGACCTCAGCGCCTTCCGGTCGCTCTTCCTCGCCGGGGAGCGGTGCGATCCGGACACGCTGGCCTGGGCGGGGGAGAAGCTCGGGGTGCCGGTGGTCGACCACTGGTGGCAGACCGAGACGGGTTGGCCGATCGCCGCCACGTGCCTCGGGCTCGAGGGGGGCGAGATCGTGCCGGGATCGCCCGGGCGGCCGGTGCCGGGCTGGGACCTCGCCGTGCTCGGACCGGGCGGCGAGGAGCTGCCGCC
>JBFLKR010000268.1:0-3010 GCA_040883295.1 Acidimicrobiia bacterium | reverse complement strand
GGGCAGGTACAGGGGGGCGACGACCGCCAGGTTCACCAGCGCCACGGCCGCCGCCGAGGTGATCGCCACCGCCGAGCGGGTCGGCAACGCCAGCAGGGTCAGCACCCCGCCGATCCACCACAGCTGGACCCGGCCGTTGGCGATGAGGTCGAGGCGCCAGTCGAGGTCGCCGAAGAAGGCCGCCACCGACACCACCGACAGCGGGACGGCGACGATGGCCACGAGGGCGCCGGCGATGCGGCGGACCGAGATCACCCCTCCATGTAAGCGGGGGCGTGCGTCAACCAATCATGGTGCTGGGACCGACCCGGCCCGATCCCGGCGCCTCAGAACGACGAATCTTCCGGTGGCGACCCCTGGAATCAGATCGTGGCCAGCCAGTCGGACAGCGCCTCACCGATCTCGTCGGCGGAGTCCTCCTGGATGAAGTGGGTGCCCGCAACGGTCACCTCGGTCTGGTTCGGCCAGGTGCGGCAGAACTCGCGCTGGCTCCCGATCAGGATGGTGCCGGGTTCGGCGTTGACGAACAGCTTCGGCACGTCGCTCTGGGCCAGCCACTCGGCGTAGGCACCGACGATCTCGGCCACGTCGGCGGGCTCGCCGGCGATCGGGATCTCGCGGGGCCAGGTGAGCGTGGGCCGCCGGGCCTCGCCGGGCTCGGCGAAGGGACGGCGGTACTCGGCCATCTCCTCGTCCGTGAGGTCGCGGATGATCGAGGCGGGCAGGATCCGCTCCACGAACACGTTCTTGGTGAGCACGATCTCCTCGCCGGCCTCCGACCGCATCGCCTGGAAGATTCCCCGGGCCGACTCGGGCCACTGGTCCCACGAAGGCAGGGGCATCACGATCGCCTCCATGTAGCAGATGCCCTTGACGGCATCGGGGTGGCGGCGGGCCCAGTCGAAGCCGAGCCCCGACCCCCAGTCATGGACGACGAGGGTCACGTCGTCGGTCACGCCCAGCTGCTCCAACAGCGCGTCGAGGTACTCGCGGTGCTGGACGAACGTGTAGGCGTCGGGGCCGGACTCGGGCAGCTTGTCGGAGTCCCCGTGGCCGATGAGGTCGGGGACGATGATCCGGCCCCGGCCCCGGACGTGGGGCCACACGTTGCGCCACAGGTACGAAGAGGTCGGATTGCCGTGCAGGAAGACGATCGGGTCGCCCTCACCCTCGTCGACATAGGCCATCTGCAGGCCGTTCACGCTCGCGTACTGCTTCTCCACGGGGCTCCGTTCGTCGCTGGGCGCGAACCTAGGCCCGATGTGGTCCGGCGCGCCTAGGTTCCCCGGCCACCACGACCTCGGAGTGCTCCATGCCCATCCCCGACGGCGTCCGCAGCGAGACCGCCACCACCGACCGCCTCGAGACCCACTGGCTCGAGACCGGCCCCGCGGACGGCACCCCCGTCGTGCTCGTCCACGGCAACCTCTCGTCGGCCCGCTTCTACGACCGGATCCTCGCCGGCGCCCCCGACGGGTACCGGGTCGTCGCCCCCGACATGCGTGGGTTCGGCGACTCGGCAAAGGTGGCCATCGACGCCACCCGCGGCCTGCGGGACTGGTCCGACGACCTCGCGGCGCTCGTCGCTCACCTCGGGATCACCGACCCCGTCCACCTCGTCGGGTGGTCCACGGGCGGCGCCGCCATCGCCCACTACGCCGTGGACCGGCCCGGCGAGGTCGCTTCGCTCACGTTCATCGACCCCGTCTCCCCCTACGGGTTCGGGGCCACACGCGACGCCGAGGGCACCCCCACCAACCCGGACTTCGCCGGCTCCGGGGGTGGGGTTGCCAACCCGGACTTCGTGCAGCGTCTCGCCGACGGCGACGCCTCCGCCGACGCCGACACGTCGCCCCGCAACATCATGCGGGCCTTCTACTGGTCGCCGGAATTCTCGATCGATCCGGCCTGGGAGGACGACCTCACCGCCGAGATCCTCAAGGCGCTCATCGGCGACGAGGGCTACCCCGGTGATTCGACGCCGTCGGAGCACTGGCCGATGGTCGCCCCCGGAACCACCGGGATCCTCAACGCCCTGTCGGGCAAGTACTGCCGGTGGGACGACCTCGTCGACGCCGACCCCAAGCCCCCGGTGCTGTGGACCCACGGTGAAGGCGACCAGATCGTGGCGAACGGCTCGGTATTCGATCTCGCCGCCCTCGGTGAGCTCGGGCTGGTCCCGGGCTGGCCGGGGCCCGAGGCGTGCCCGCCCCAGCCGATGGTCGACCAGATCCGCTCGGTCCTCGACCGCTACGCCGCTGCCGGTGGTTCGGTGCGGAGCGAGGTCATCGCCGGCTCCACCCACGGACCGCACATCGACAACGATGCCCGCTGGAGTGAGCTGTTCTGGGGGTTCGTCGGTGGGGTGTGAGGGCTACGCCCAGTAGCCGTCCATCCGGGCCAGCACCTGCAGCATCACCTCGTCGGCGCCGCCGCCGATGCCGGTCAACCGGTTGTCGCGCAGGAACCGGGCCGTCCAGGTCTCCTCGATGTACCCGATGCCGCCGTGGAACTGCATCACCCAGTCGGCGACCTCACGGGTGAGCCGCCCCGCCTTGAACTTGGCGATCGTCGCCAGCCGAGTGGGGTCCTCGCCCCGCTGGTAGGCCGCGGCGGTGGCGTAGTTCAGCTGCTTGAGGGCCTCGACCTCGGCGGCGAGCTCGGCGAGCTTGTACTGGATGAACTGGTTCTTCATGAGCGGCTTGCCGAAGACCACCCGCTCCTTGAGGTACTCGGCGGTGCGCTGGAGCGCCCGTTCCAGCCCGCCGACCGCCCCGTAGTTCGCCCACATCCGCTCGACGACGAACTGGTGCATCTGCTGCTGGAAGCCGGTCCCCGCGGTCCCGAGGGTGTACTCCACCGGCACCCGCATGTCGGTGAACGAGAGCAGCCCGGTGTCCGACGCCCGCATCCCGAGCTTGTCGAGTTTCTTCGACACCTCGAACCCGGGGGTCTCGGTCGGGACGAGGATCTGGCTCATCCCGGCGTAGCCGCCCTCGTCGGAGGTGCG
>JBFLKR010000267.1:0-6525 GCA_040883295.1 Acidimicrobiia bacterium | reverse complement strand
TCGATGACGAACAGTCGCAGGGCGGCCGACTCGAGTCGCATCGTGTGGATCGGGTCGGCATCGAGGCCGTCGAGGACGTCGCTGAACCAGGTCACGACGGCCCGATCCGGCACGTCGAGGTCCGGGGCGATCGGGTCGATGACTGCATCGCGGGTGGGGTCGAAGTCGAGGATGGGCGGCCGCACCCGGCGACGTTACCGCCGGGTGGCGATCCGACCGCGCCTTGGTGGGCGGGCCCCGCGTCAGCCCCTAGGATCCCGCCGACCCAGCCAGGAGCCGCCGTGATCTTCTCGGACCGTTCGATCAAGGAGGCGATCGAGACCGGTCGGATCGGGATCGACCCCTTCGACCCCTCGTTCGTGCAGCCGTCCAGCGTCGACCTGCGGGTGGATCGGGTGTTCGCCGTGTTCGAGAACCACCGCTACCCCCACATCGACCCCCGGGCCGACCAGGACGACCTCACCAAGGAGGTGGCGGTCGAGGGCGACGAGCCGTTCATCCTCCACCCCGGGGAGTTCGTGCTCGGAGCCACCTACGAACGGGTGCGACTCGGCAACGACATCGTGGCCCGCCTGGAGGGGAAGTCGAGCCTCGGTCGGCTCGGGCTCCTCATCCACTCGACCGCCGGGTTCGTCGACCCCGGCTTCGACGGCTATCTCACCCTCGAGCTGTCGAACGTGGCCAACCTGCCGATCGCCATCTACCCGCAGATGAAGATCGGCCAGATCAGCTTCTATCAGATGACCACCGACGCCGACCATCCCTACGGGTCCTCCGAGGCGGGCTCCAAGTACCAGGGTCAGCGGGGACCGACCCCATCGCGGTCCCATCGGGATTTCTGAGAGAAAAGGGTCAAGATCGTCCGTGACCGGACCGATACCTGCTCCCACAACCGAGCCCGCTCTCTCACCTTCCTTCCTCCGCTCATGGCACTCAGGGCTCGGGCAGCGACCCCCCGGCACGGGGGTCGCTGCGCGTTGGGGGGTCGATTCGTGATTCGTCGGGCCGCACCCGCCGACCTCGCCACACTGCTCGAGCTGTGCGCCGAGTTCTGCGAGATGGACGACCACCCCTTCGATCCGGCCGGCTACGAGGCGGGGCTGCGACCGCTCCTCTCGGACGACACCCACGGGATGGTGTGGCTCGTCGATGACGACGCCGGCTACGTCGTGGTGACATGGGGCTGGAGCCTCGAGTCGGGGGGTCCCGACGCCCTGCTCGACGAGTTCTACGTGCGGCGCCGCAGCGAGGGCCTCGGCAGCACCGTGATGGCCGAGGTGGTGACGGCGGTCCGCGAGCGCGGCGCCCGCAGGATCTTCCTCGAGACGGAGCGGCCGAACGAGGCAGCCCGACGCTTCTACCGGCGGTCGGGGTTCACCGAGGACGACTCGGTGTGGCTGTCACTCGACCTGTGACTCGTCGCGGCGGCCGACCGCCACCCGGGCGACCCGCCGGCCCCGCACGGTCATGACCCGCAGTTCGTAGCCGGCGACCTCGACGGCCTCCCCCGCACTGAGGATCCGCCCCGCTCGAGCCATGACGAGTCCGCCGACCGTGTTCCAACCGCCGCGTGGCAACTCGACGCCGAGGAGCTCCTCGAGGTCCTCGACGGGACGCTTCCCGTCGACCGGCCAGCCACCCTCGGGGAGTTCCACCACGTCGGCCGTCGAGGGGTCGTCACTCACCGAACCGATGAGCTCCTCGACGATGTCCTCGATCGTGACGAGCCCGGCCGTGCCGCCGTACTCGTCGACGACGATCGCGAGGTGGGCGCCCGAGGCCTGCATGTCCTCGAGCAGATCGAGTACCCGCTTCGACTCGGGCACCACGAGGGGGTCCTCGGTCAGGACACCCACCTCGATGGTCCGCCGCTCGGGCGGAACCCCGACCAGGTCGCGCAGCCGCACGACGCCGACGATCTCCTCGAGGTCGCCACGGTGGACCGGCAGCCGCCGGTGCCCTGACTCGACCGCCACCTCGAGAGCGGCTTCGACCGAGGAGTCGTCGGCCACCGAGACGATCTCGGTGCGGGGGACCATCACGTCGTCGGTCCTGAGGTCGCCGATGCGGAACGCCCGCTCGATGAGGGACAGGTCTTCGTCGGTGATCTCCCCCTCGGAGGCCGCCCGGTTGGCGAGCAGTCGCAGTTCACCCTCGGTGACGGTCGGCGAGGTGGTGACGCCTTTGCCGGGGATCTGGATGTCGGCGATCCACACGAGCACCGCCACGATGGGCCGCAACACCAGTTCCAGCGCGCTCAAGGGCCCTGAGAGTGCCAGGGCGGTTCGGTCGGCGTTGCGAACGGCGAAGGTCTTGGGGATCGCCTCGGCGTAGATGAAGAGGACGACGGTGAGCACGATCGAGGCGACGGTCACCCCGACGGAGCCGAACCAGCGCTCGGAGAGGAGTCCGGTGACGGTGGCCGCCCCGATCTGGGAGAGGAGGGCGGTGAGCAGCACGGCGTTGAGGACCGTCGGCAGACGCTCGGTGAGCGAGACGAGGCGTCGGGCGCCCCGACGACCCTCGGCGGCGAGGTGGAGGGCTCGGATGTGGGGGGTGCGCAGCAGCGCCGCCTCGCCTGCCGCGATCACGACGGCAATCAGGAAGAGGACCACCAGCAGGACGATCAGTGGGGCGTCGGAAGCGGTCATGGGAGGCCGATGCTACGGACCTAGACCCTCGGCTCTCGGGCCAGGTCGCCGAAGGACGCGAAGGCCGGGGCGAAGGACATGAACACCCGTCCGGTGGCGCCGGCCCGGTGCTTGGCGATGGCCACCTCGGCGATGCCCCGGTCCTCGGACTCGGGGTTGTAGTACTCGTCCCGGTAGATGAACATGACGATGTCAGAATCTTGCTCGATTGCACCACTTTCCCTCAGATCCCCCAGCTGGGGGCGCTTGTCCATCCGGGCTTCGAGGGAGCGGTTGAGCTGGGACACGGCGATGATCGGGACGTCGAGCTCCCGGGCGAGGTTCTTGAGTCCTCGGGAGATCTCGGCGATCTCCTGCTGGCGGTTCTCGCGTGAGCGACCCTGCATGAGCTGCAGGTAGTCGACGATCACCAAGTCGAGGCCGTGCTTGCGTTGCAGGCGGCGGCACTTGGCCCGCACGTCGGTGACGGTGAGGTAGGACGACTCGTCGATGAACACCGGCGCCTTGAACAACTTGTCGGCCGCGTCGAGCACTCGCGGCCACAGGTCGGCGCCGAGGTTGCCCGACCGAAGGCGGGTGTTGTCGATGCGGCCCGTCGAGCACAGCAGCCGCTGGATGATCTCGTCCTTGCTCATCTCGAGCGAGAACACGGCGACGGTGGCGCCGCGGAGGGCGACGTTGCGGGCGACGTTGATCGAGAGCACCGACTTGCCCATGCCGGGCCGGGCCGCGACGACGATGAGGTTCGCCTTCTGGAGGCCCGACAGCTTCTCGTCGAGATCACGGAACCCGGTCGGCAGGCCGGTGACATGACCGGCCGTGCTCTCGAGCTCCTCGATGCGGGCGATCGTCGCGTCCATGTGCTGGCCGATGGACGTCAGGCCGTCGCCGACCTTGCCCTCGGCCACCCGGAACACGGCCTGCTCGGCCTCGTCGATGACCCAGTCGATCTCCTGGTCGGTGGTGGTGGCCAGTTGGCCGATGGTGGCACCGGCCTCGAGGAGGCGACGACGGACCGCCTGCTCGGAGACGATCGAGGCGTAGTACTCGATGTTGGCGGCCGTGGGCACCATCTCGGAGAGGTCGCTCAGGAAGGCGATGCCGCCGACTCGGTCGAGCTCCCCGTGCTTGCGGAGGTGGTCCGCCACCGTGATGGCGTCGATCGGCTGGTTGTGGGCGTAGAGGTGGGCGATCGCCTCGTAGACCGACTGGTGGGCGGGGACGTAGAAATCCTCCCCGCCGAGGCGGTCCATGACGAGGTTGACGGCGTCGGCCGAGAGCAGCAAGGCGCCAAGCACCGACTGCTCGGCCTCCCGGTTGTGGGGCGGCACCCGCAGCCCCCGCGCCCGACCCCCGCCGGCCGGCGGTTCGTCGGGCGGGGGCTCGTTCGGCTCGTACACCGGCGGGCTAGGCGGGGACCACGTCGATGGTGAGCGGGAAGACGACCTCGGGGTGGAGATGCACCTGCACCTCGTGGAGACCGATGCTCTTGATGGGGGAGTCGAGCGAGATCGTGCGGCGCTCGAGCTCGACCCCCGTGAAGCGCTTGATGCCCTCGGCGACGTCGGCGACGCCGACCGACCCGAAGAGCCGGCCCTCGTCACCGGCCTGGGCGGCGATGACGACGCGGGTGCCGACGAGGCTCTTGGCGACCGTCTCGGCCTCGGACTTCGCCTTGGCCTCGGCCTCCCGGCGGATCTCGACGACCCGCTCGGCGTTCTGGATGGCCCCGGGCGTCGCCTTCTGGGCGAGGTTGCGGGGCAGCAGGTAGTTGCGGCCGTACCCGTCGGACACGTCGACGATCTCGCCGGCCGCGCCGAGGCCGTCGACGTCGGAGGTGAGGATGAGCTTCATCGGTTCACGTAGGGGAGCAGGGCCATCTCACGGGCGTTCTTGATGGCGACCGCCAACAGCCGTTGGTGCTGCTCGCAGTTGCCCGTGATGCGGCGGGCGCGGATCTTGCCGCGGTCGGACATGTACTTGCGCAGCAACGCCACGTCCTTCCAGTCGATGGTGGTGGCCTTCTCCTGGCAGAACTGACAGGGCTTGTTGCGGGTGCGCTTGTTGGGGTCGGGCCGGCGGCGCCGGGGCTTGCGTGCCATGGGGTCTCCTCGGGATTCAGAAGGGGGCTTCGTCGGGGCCGAAATCGTCGCGGGCGACGGGGGCCGCGGGCATGGACGGCGCACCGCCCCAGCCGCCACCGCCGCCGCCGTCGGAGCGAGCGGTCTTGTTCACGGTGGCGGTGGCCCAGCGGAGGCTGGGGCCGATGTCGTCGACGCGGAGTTCGATGACCGAGCGCTTGTCGCCCTCGGGGGTCTCCCACGAGCGCTGCTCGAGGCTGCCGGAGATGATGACCCGGTCGCCCTTGTGCAGCGACTCGGCGGCGTTCTCCGCCTGCTCACGCCAGAGCGTGCCGCGGAAGAACGACGTCTCCTCCTGCCACTCGTTGTTGCGGTCCTGGTAGCGGCGGCTGACCGCCACCGAGATGTTGGCCATCGCCGTCCCCGACGACGTGTAGCGAAGTTCGGGGTCCATCGTGAGGTTCCCCACGACGGTTACGCTGTTGCCTCGGCTCATGATGCTGATCCTTCCTTGATCGTCCTCCGTGGCCCCATCCTCGCGGATGGGTGTGACGGGCGACGGGGCTAGTTGGTGTCGAGCCGGACGATCTTGTGGCGGATCACGGCGTCGTGGAGGTTGAGCGCCCGGTCGAGGTCCTCGACGGCGGTCAGTCCGTCGTCGTCGACGGAGAACGACACGACCGAGTAGTAGCCCTCGGTGAGGTGGTCGATCTCGTAGGCGAAGCGGCGCTTGCCCCAGATGTCGCTCTCGGCGACCTCGGCCCCGCGGGCCGAGAGGAGTGCGCCGATCTCGTCGACGCGGACGCGAATGTCGGCCTCGGCGATCTCCGGGCGATGGATGGTCATGACCTCGTAGGTCCGCACGTGGTACCTCCTGTGGACATCCCGGTGGGGACGGCCCCCGAAGGGGCAGGGGACGGATGGAATGGCTCCCGGCGGGAGCAGGGGGATCGTAGCCGGGCACCCGGCCAACGACCACCCCGCCGGCCTTCAGGGGAGGCCCACGACCTCGCCCGGCTCGAGGCCCAGCGTCCCCGCCGGGGACTCGATGGCGTACAGGAAGCGGGCGTCGAAGCGGTAGGTGGGACACCGGAGCTGGCGACAGGGGATGGCCTTCTGGGCTTCGAGGACCACCCCGTCGGCGTCGAGCACCGCGATGTCGAGCTCGATCGGCACCTGCGCCATGGTGAAGCCGCTGGCGGTGGGCTCGTCCCAGACGAACAACATCCCGGCGAGGTCACCGATGTCGGCGACCTCCCGCAGCCCCCGGCCCCGCTGCTCGCGGGTCTCGGCGAGGGCCACGGTCAGGGTGTCGCCGCCGACGACGATCTCGGTGAGCCCGAAACCGGCGACGTCGCCGGTGTCGACGTCGACCGGGGCCGTGGTCGTGCCCCCGCCCGGCACCGTCGTGGTGGTCGTCTCGGTGGTCGTCGGGACGGTGTCGGTCGGGGTGGGGGCGTCGGCGGCCGGGCCGGCGCAGGCGGCGAGCGTCAGGCCCAGGGCGACGGCACGAAGTCCGCCCCGGCCTCGTTGGTGGCGAGGAACGCGTCGCGTTCCTCGTCGCTCATGTGATAGGTCTCGTCGTCGCTCGGGAATGCGCCGGACCGTACCTCCGAGGCGAACGTACCGAGCGCCTCCACCGCCGCGGACCGCAGGTCGGCGAACCGCCGGGCGAACTTCGGGTAGTGGCCGTCGTGGAGACCCGTGGCATCGTGGAAGACCAGTACCTGGCCGTCGGTGGCGTCGCCGGCACCGATCCCGATGGTCGGGCAGGACACCGCATCGGTGACCGC
>JBFLKR010000266.1:0-7048 GCA_040883295.1 Acidimicrobiia bacterium | reverse complement strand
GCACCCCGGCTCGGTTCGGGGTCCCGACCATGTCGCGTGGCGCCCCCCGGGCCCTAGGCGACCCGGCGGTCCACGAACTCGGCGATCGCCGTCGCCGCCATCTCCCAATCGGGATCCAGCATCACGTCGTGGGCGGCGCCGGGGACCTCGACGAGCTCTGCGTCGTGGGCGGCGGCCGTGGCGGCCTGCTCGGCCACCGAGAACACCCGGTCGGCCTCCGCCGCCACCACCAGGAGGGGGGTTGCGACCCGGTCGGGACGAGGTAGGTCGACCAGCAGGCCGAGGAAGGCCCCATAGGACTCGTCGCCGAGCCGGTCGAGCCACCCTTCGACCTCGGGGCGGTCGTCGTCGTCCCGGAAGAAGAGCCACCGGGCGACGTCGCGGTCCTCCACGATCGGGCCGAGTCGAAGCTCGGCGTTCGCCCGGGCGAAGGCGCCCGGCGCCCGCCGGGCCACCCTCAGTGCCGCCTGCCACGCCCCATGGGTCGGACTGGTGGCAAGGAGCACCCCGGCTGGGGCCCCGAAACCCTCGAGGTAGTGCTGGACCACCGCTCCGCCCATCGAGTGGCCGACCACGACCGGCTGTGACGGCATCGACCGGGCGGCCTCGGCCACGTCGCGCACGTAGGTGCCGAGCGTGGCGCCCCGGGGGTTCCCGCCTCGGGCACCGTGGCCGGTGAGGTCGACCGCCGCGGTCACATGGCCGCGGGCGGCGAACCAGTCCAGGAAGAACGGCTCCCAGCACCACGCACCGTGCCAGGCGCCGTGGACGAACAGGATCGGGGGCTTGTCCGTCGGCCCGGGAGGATCGCGACGCAGCATCGCCCCCGACCCTATGCCAGACCCGGGAAGCCCTGGTGGCGCAGCGCCTCGTAGACCACCACGGCCACGGCGTTCGCCAGGTTGAGGCTCCGACTTCCCGGTTGCATGGGGATGCGCACCGCGGACGCCACGTCCGGCCGCTCGAGTACCTCGTCGGCGAGGCCCGTCGACTCGGGGCCGAAGAGGAGCACGTCGTCGGGCCCCCACGGGACGAGGTCGTGGCGGACCGTGCCGCGGGCCGACAGGGCCCGGACCGGGCCGCCCACCGCCAACGCCGCGTCCAGGTCGTCCCACACCGTCACGTCGGCCCACTCGCGGTAGTCGAGACCCGCCCGTCGCAACCGGGCCTCCGACAGGTCGAAACCGAGCGGTCGGACCAGGTGCAGGGTGACGCCGGTGTTGGCGGCGAGGCGCATGATGCTGCCCGTGTTGCCCGGGATCTCCGGCCGGTGGAGGACGACGTGCATGGCGGCGCAGGCTACGGCCCACCGGGCGAGGGCCCAGCCGAACAACGCCCCGAGCCCTCCTACCCTGCCCGGGCCCCCCGAGATCGGACCTCCCATGCCCCCTGCCGCCCGCACCGTCGACGCCGTGAAGATCTACGGCGAGGGCGACTTCGCGGTCCGCGCCCTCGACGGCGTCGACTTCGAGGTCGACCAGGGGGCGTTCACGGCGATCATGGGACCGTCGGGCTCGGGGAAGTCGACGCTCATGCACTGCATGGCCGGCCTCGACGACCTGACCGACGGCGAGGTCTGGATCGGTGATGTCGACCTCGGCACGCTGAGCGACCGCCAACTGACCCGCCTCCGGCGGGATCGGGTGGGATTCGTCTTCCAGGCCTACAACCTCATCCCCACCCTCACCGGGGAGGAGAACATCACCCTGCCTCTGCGGATCGCCGGCACCGAGCCCGACCGCGAGTGGTTCGACCAGGTGGTCGACATCCTCGGGATCCGGGACCGACTCACCCATCGTCCGACGGAGATGTCCGGCGGCCAGCAACAGCGGGTGGCGGCGGCTCGGGCCCTCGTCTCCCGGCCCGACATCATCTTCGGCGACGAGCCGTCGGGCAACCTCGACTCCACCTCGGCCGCCGAGCTGCTCGGCTTCCTGCGCCGCGCTGTCGACGAGTTCGACCAGACCATCGTCATGGTCACCCACGAGCCGATGGCCGCGGCCTACGCCGACCGCATCGTCTTCCTCCGAGACGGTCGGATCGTCGACGAGCTGACCGATCCCACCACCGAGAGCGTCATCGACAAGGTCAAGGAACTCGAGACCTGATGCTCGCCATCTCGTGGCGCAACCTCTGGGAGCACAAGCTCCGGACGCTGCTCCTGGGCGGGGCGATCGTCGTCGGCGTGGCCTTCGTCGTCGCCTCGTTCATCCTCACCGACTCGATCGGCCGGGCGTTCGAGGGCGTGTTCACCGAGGCGCTGGCCGACGTCGACATCCAGGTGACGCCCAACCCCGACGAGATCGCCGGGAGCGGGTTCGACATCCCGCGCCTGGCGGGTGACCTCGCCGACGACATCACGGCGGTCGAGGGCGTGGCGACCGCCGAGGCGGGCTTGCAGGACTTCGTGATCATCGAGGACCCCGATGGTGACGGCGGCGGGTTCGGCTTCGGGCCCCCCTCGTTCGGCATCTCGTGGCCCGAGGGGCCATCGCCGTTCCGCCTCGCCGACGGCGCCCCGCCGACCGACGACGGCGACGTGGTGCTCGACATCGACACGCTCGCCGACCGCGACCTCGCCATCGGCGACGAGGTCCGCATCGCCGGCACGGACGGACGGTTCGAGGACTTCGAGGTGGTGGGTACGTTGTCGTTCGGCGACACCAACACCCTCCTCGGGGTCTCGTTCGTCGCCTTCTCGTTCGAACGGGCCGAGAGCTTCTTCGACGCCGAGGGCGAGGCGAGCGGCTACACGGTCACCACCGACGCCGGCGTCGACGTGGACGCCATCGTCGATGAGCTCAACAACGAGGTGCTCCCGCCCGAGGCGGTCGCCGCCAACGCCCAGACCACGGCGGAGCAGCAGTCGGCCGACCTGCAAGAGGGGCTCGGCTTCCTGACGACGTTCCTGCTCGTCTTCGCGGCCATCTCGCTCGTCGTCGGGGGCTTCGTCGTCTACAACGCCTTCCAGGTGGTGCTCGCCCAGCGGACCCGTGAGCTCGGCCTGCTCCGTGTCCTCGGGGCGACGCGGCGCAACATCCTCTCCATGGTCGTCATCGAGGCGGCCTGGCTCGGGCTGGCGATGTCGGTGGTCGGCATCCCCGTGGGCTACGGCGTCGCCTGGGCTGCCCGGACGGCGCTCGATGCGTTCGCCGGTGGCGTGCCCACCGGTGACCTGGTGGTCGAGCCCCGGACCGCCATCGTGGCGGTCGTGGTCGGGACGTCCGTGGCCGTGCTCTCGGCCCTCCTCCCGGCACTGCGGGCCAACCAGGTGTCACCGATGGCCGCCCTGCGGGACCAGCCCGAGTTGGCGACCCCGCGGCGGTGGGTGGCCGCGGTCGGCGCCGCCATCGCCACCATGGCGATCGGCCTCCTCGCGTGGGCGGCCATCTCCGCCCGCGAGGGCAGCGTCTTCGTCGGCGACAACGATGCCCTGATCACCGCGGGGATCGGAGCGTTCGCCCTCTTCGCCGGCCTCGTCCTCTCGTCGCGGGCCCTCGCCCGGCCGGTCATCGGGGTACTCGGCAGTCCGGTGGGGACGCTGACGGGACGCCTCGCCCGCGAGAACGCCCGCCGGTCCCCCGCCCGCACCGCCACCACGGCGACCGCCCTCATGATCGGGGTCGGGCTCGTGGTGATGGTTGCCATCCTCATCACGTCGCTGCAGGACACGATCGACGAGGCGATCAGCGAGTCGTTCCGAGGCGATCTCATCGTGGGCCCGGCGGGCTTCAACCCGTTCTCGGGCATCTCGCCCGACGTCGGCGACCTCGTCGAGGACGTCGACGGCGTCGCCACGGTGGCGCGCACCAACCTGGTCCTGGCCGAGTTCGCCGACGGCGAGGAAGGGTTCCTCGTCGGCGCCGAGCCGGAGACCATCGAACTGGTGGTGGCGTTCGAGGACGTCGAGGGGTCCTTCGACGACCTCGTCGGGGACACGGTCGCCGTGCAACGCATCGAGGCCGAGGCCTCGGGCCTGTCACTCGGCGCCACGGTCCCGATCACCGTCGAGAACGAGGTCGTGGACTTCGAGGTCGCCGCGATCTGGGATCTGGCCGGCGAGGCCTCGGACGGCCAGAGTTTCTACACCAACTACGAGACGTTGGCCGCCCGCGTCCCCGATCTCAACGACAGCCAGCTCATCGTCTCCGTCGCAGAGGGCGCCGACGTCGAGACGGTCCAGGCCGACGTGGAGGCCGCCCTCGCCGACTTCGCCAACGTGCAGGTGCAGAGCCTCGCCGACCTCAGCGGTCAGGTGGAGGCGGGCCTCGGCGGCGTCCAGGTGTTCCTCACGGTGTTGCTGTTGGCGTCGGTCTTCGTGGCGCTCTTCGGCATCGTGCTGACGCTCTACCTGTCGGTCTTCGAGCGCACCCGGGAGATCGGCCTGCTGCGGGCGGTGGGCATGACCCGCGACCAGCTCGGGTCGACGATCCGGTGGGAGGCGATCCTCATCGCCCTGTTCGGCGCGGTGCTGGGCCTCGTCCTGGGCCTGGCCGGGGGGTGGGCGCTCACGGCCGCCCTCGTCGGGGAGGGCGCCTCGCTGTCCGTGCCGTGGCTCTGGATCGCCGGCAGCCTCGTCGGCGGCGCCGTGGCCGGGTTCTTCGCCTCGATCATCCCCGCCGCGTCGGCGGCGCGGATGGACGTGCTCGCCGCGATCGCCTACGAGTAGGCGTCACCGACCACGCGCTCGAACGCCCGGGCGACGATGGTCGCCTCGGCGGCGTCGAGGTGCCGGGCGAAGTGGCGTTGTACGCCCGCCAGGTGCACCACCGCCGCCGAAGCCAGCGCGGTCCGGCCGGATTCGGTGAGCGACACGATTCGGCCCCGGGCGTCATCGGACGGGACGCAGCGCTCGACGAGGCCCGCCCGCTCCACCCGGTCCACGAGGCGGGTCGTCGCCGAGCGAGAGAGCAACAGGCGGTCGGCGAGCTCCGACATCCGCACCTCACCGCCGGCCTCGGACAGCTGCACCAACACGTCGTACCAGGTGAGCGGCAGCCCGAACTCCTCGCGGAGCTCCGCGTCGAGGACCGCGACGACCCGGGCGTGGGCCCGCAGGAAGGCGACCCAGGCGTCGAGACGGAGCGGATCGGGCTGGGAGGCGTGGTGGTCGGTGACGTCGGGCGGGGCCACGAGGCCGGAGTGTACGGGTCGGTGCGGGTCGGCTCAGGCCGCCAGCTGCTCGTAGGGGATCGCCATGAGGCCCGCCCGCTCCTCGTCGGAGACGGTGGGCCGGCGCCAGATCCACACGACCAGTCCGACGGCGAAGGCATTGAGCGCCACGGGCAGCCAGATCGAGCCGTCACCCTGCAGGAGCCACCAGGTGGTGAGGGAGAAGGTCAGGGCGATGAAGATCGCTGCGAGCACCTTGACCCGTTGGGTGAACCCGCGGTGGTGTCGCCACGACCGGACGGTGGGACCGAACCAGCGGTGGTCGACGAGCCAGCGATCGAATCGTTCGGAGGACTTCGAGAAGGCGAACCCGGCCAACAGGACGGGACCCGTGGTCGGGATGACGGGCAGGAACACGCCGATGAAGGCGGTGCCGGTCATGAGGAGCCCAACCGAGAGCCAGATGATGCGGGCGGTGCGACTGCGGGCCACGGTCATGGTGGACGGCATCGTACGACCCGGATTGCCGACAGCATGTCGGAGATCGGCGCTCAGTCCGCCGCGGCGCCGAACGGCACCGATCCCCCGAGCCACGCCTCGACCAGTCGCACCGCGGTCGCAACGCCGTCCTCGTGCGCCATCGACGCAGCCACCCGGCGCGCCCCCGGCCATGGCTGGTGGATGGCGCGCGCCACGGCGAGCTCCACGGTCGACCGGTCGAGCCGACGGAGTCGGAGCCCGGCGCCGAGCGCCTCGAGGCGCTCGGCCCAGAAGAAGCGGTCGGCGAACGTGGCGGCGACCAGCGACGGGATGCCGGCCCGTGCCCCCGCATGGCTGGTCCCGGCGCCGCCGTGGTGGAGGATGCCCGCCGTCCGGCCCAGCAGCCGGTCGTGGGGTGCCTCGGGCACCACGAGAACGTCGCCATCGTCGCCACCGACGGCCTCGCGGACGCCCCACCCGGCGAGCACGACCACCCGCGCCCCCGAGCGTCGGGCGGCCTCGACCGCCGTCGGCACCACGTGGAGGGGACCCGGGCCGACGTGGGAGCCGAACCCCACCACGAACGGGGCGGGCCCGGCGGCGAGGAAGCCCTCCAGCTCGTCCTCGAGGGGCGGGCCGGGGAGGAACCAGGCCCCGGTCACGTGGACGGTCGGGGGCCAATCCGACGGCCGGGGCACGAGGGTCGGGCTCATCCCGTAGAGCACGGGCACCCCACCCGACACGACCAGCCCGTAGGGACCGGCGAACGGGAGCGGGTCGAGGCCGAGCGAGCGTCGCCAGGTGGCGTCCTGGTGGGCCACGACCCGCCACATGAGTTGATCGGCGACGGCGTGGGTGGCCAGGTTGGCCCACCGGGGGGGCCGGAACCGGGCCGCTAGGACATGGGGGTGGTGGGCGGTCGCGGTCAGCGGCTGCAGCCACGCCCCCGCGGCGGGGATGCCCGCCGCCTCGGCGGCGTGGTGGGCGCCCACCGCCAGGGGAGCGAAGAGGACGAGGTCGGCGCCGGCGACCGCCGCCACGCACGCCTCGAGGTATGGGCCCGCCAGCGGTTCGGCGAGGGCTGCGAGGCCCCGGGCGGTGGCCACGGGTCCCCGGCCGGTGGCCAGCCACTCGGCTCCCTCGGGCGTCTCGAGGATCGCCACGGGGTCGCCCGGCATGGAGCGGAAGCCTGCCCCGACCTTCCCGACGGCCTCGGCGAACCGGTCGTGGGTGGCAATCGAGACGTCGAGGCCCGCCCCGACGAGGCCTCGGGCGAGCGCCAGGTACGGCTGGACGTCGCCGCGGGATCCGAGAGTGACGATGACGACGTGTGGCATGTGGGGATCGACCGGGATGGGGGGGCCACCTTGGTACGCTCGCCGGCGAATGGCACAGCCACGGTCGACCAGCTGATGGACGGTCCCCCCGAGACGATCGGCTGCGTCGACTGCCTCGG
>JBFLKR010000265.1:0-7625 GCA_040883295.1 Acidimicrobiia bacterium | reverse complement strand
GGGCCGCCTCCCTCGCCGCCCCCCCCCCGGGCGGCGCCCACCCCCCCGGGGCCGCCGACCCCTACCAGTCGATCTATTCGTTCCGGGGCGCCGAGTTGGGCAACGTCGACGAGTTCGGGGCGCGGTTCCGCCCGCCAGACGGCCGACCGGTCCGGCGTTGGGTCCTCGGCACCTCGTTCCGGGTACCGGCGGGCATCCTCGCGGCTGCCGAGCGACTCACCGCCGGCGATCTCCCGGGGGCGGCGGGCCCGGTCGAGCCCGCCGGCCCGGGTGGTCGGGTCGACGTCGCGGTGTTCGACCAGCAGACCCACGAGGCCGACTGGATCGCCCGCGAGATCCAGCGGCTGCACCTCGCCGAGGGCATCCCCCTCCAAGCCATGGCGGTGCTCGTGCGATCCACCCGCCGCCTCCTCCCCGACCTCTCCCGGGCGCTCGACCGCCGGGGGATCGCCCACGACCGTCCCGACGCCCGCCTCGTCGACCATCCGGCCGTCCGGGCGATCGCCGACCTGGTCGACCTCGCCACCGCCGACCGCCGAGCCCTCCCCGAGTCCGACCAGCGCCGGGCCGCCCGCCGCCTCCTCCTCGGCCCGCTCCTCGCCCTCCCGCTCGGCGGCGAGCGGGAGGCGCTGCGGATCAGGGTCCGGGACGGCACCCCGTGGGCCGACGTGCTTCGCCGGATCGAGCCGCCGGCCACGGAGGCCGCCGAGCTCATCGAGACCCGGGACTGGGCGGACCGGATGGCGGCGGCCGACGGGTTCTGGCACGTCTGGACCGGTCTGGGGGCCCTCGGCCGAACGGCCCTCGACGACCCGGGATGGCGGGCGGCACTCGCCTCCTTCGCCCAGGTGCTCGGCCACCTCGCCGACCGCGAGCCCACCACCACCCTCGCCGAGATGCTCGCGCGGGCCACCGCCGACGACTTCGAGGCCCAGCCGCTGCTCCGCTTCGAGGCCGACGAGCAGGATCGCCTGGCGGTCACGACACTGCACCAGGCCAAGGGACTGGCGTTCGACGTCGTCATCATCGCCGACGCCGTCGACGGCGTGCTACCCGACCTGCGCCGCACCTCGTCGATCCTCCACACCCACCTGCTCCCGGCGGGACGGCGCGACCCCGCGGCAGCCGCCCGCTTCCGGGTGCAGGAGGAGATGCGCCTCGCCTACACCGCCATGACCCGGGCCCGCGAACGGGTGATCTGGACGGCCACCGCCGCCGGCCTCGACGAGACCGAGGACCGTCCCTCCCGCTTCCTCGACGCCGTGGCCGGCGACGTCGACCGCCGGCCCGCCGACCCGTCCGACTCCCCACCGGTCACCCCGACCGAAGCCGAGGCACGCCTCCGCCGCGCCCTCACCGACCCGGCCACCCCGGCGGCTCGGCGCCTGGCAGCGCTGTCCGTCCTCACCGACGCCACCCTCCCCCACCTGCGGCCCGCCCTCGCGTTGGCGGGGGTGCGGGTGCGGGGACCGAACGATGGCGTCGTGCCCGACGAGGCGGCCTTCTCCCCCAGCCAGGCAATGGCCTATGAGGCCTGCCCCCGCCGCTACGCCCTCGAGCGCCACCTCGGCATCGGCGACGAGCCGTCGGTCTGGATGCGCTTCGGGTCGGTCGTCCACGCTGCCGCCGAGGCCGCCGACCGGGCGGCGATCGCCGCCGGCCGGGACCATGCCGATCCGGACGAGGCGCTCGCCGCCCTCGACGACCTCTTCGACCCGGCGGACTTCGACGGCCCGCCGTGGTCCGACCACTGGCTCCGGCGAGCCCGACGGGCCGTCGAGCGGCTGTACGCGGCGGCTCCTCCCGGCCCTTGGGCGGCCGCCTTCGTCGAGCGGCCGCTGCGCCTGGCCATCGATGGCGAGGCCTGGCGCGGGAGGGCGGATCGCATCGATCGCGGACCGGGCGGGCTGCGGATCGTCGACTACAAGACGACGGCCACGGCCGTCTCGAAGGCCGAGGCCGCCGCCAGCCTCCAGCTCGGCTTCTACGCCCTGGCGGCGGGGGAGGACCCCGAGCTGGCCGGCGCCGGAGAGGTCTCGGCGGCCGAGCTCTGGTATCCGCTCGCCCGCGGCAACCACGTCGCCACCCGGTGCTTCGACCTCGACGAGCTCGACGCCGTGCGCGACCGGCTCCGGGGGATCGCCGAGGCCATCCGGGCCGAGCGATTCCCCCCGAGCCCCGGCGGTGGCTGTGAGCGATGCGCCGTCCGGGTCCTCTGCGACGCCTGGCCGGAGGGCCGGGAGGCGTTCGTGCCATGACGTTCCCACTCTCCGACGAGCAGGCGGCCATCGTGACGGCCCCGCCCGGGCCCCTCCGCATCGATGCCGGGGCCGGAACCGGGAAGACCTACACCCTCGTCCGCCTCGTCGAGGCGCTGGTGGCCGGGGGGACGCCGGCGCCGTCGATCCTCGGCATCACCTTCACGAACAAGGCTGCCGGGGAGCTTGCGGGGCGCATCCGGGAGGCCGTGGCCGGCGTCGTGGAACCGGGTCTGGAAGTCGACGTCCACACCTACCACGGCTTCGCGGCCCGGCTCCTGCGCGAGTACGGGCCGTACGTCGGCGTCGAGCGGGACGCCCGGGTCATCACGCCCACCTTTGCCCGCCAGTTGCTCCTCGAGGCACTGGCCACGACGCCCGACCTCGTGGTCACCGACCTCACCAGCCCGCGCCACCGCCTCGGCGACCTCATCCGACTGGCCGCCGCCGTCGCCGACAACCTGGTCGACCCGGCCGCCCTCGTCACCGAGGACGCCCACGACGAGGTCGGTACCGCCCGCTCCGAACTTGCCCGCGTGATCGCCCGGTTCGTCGACGAGAAGCGTCGGCTGGGCGTGCTCGACTACGGCGACCTCATCGCCGGCGCCCATCGGCTGGTCACCGCGCACCCCGAGGTCGCCCGACGAATCCGCGAGCGCCACCGGGTGGTCCTCCTCGACGAGTACCAGGACACCGACCCGGCCCAGCGTCGGCTCCTGCAGGCGCTCTTCGCCGACGGGCGCACCGTCGTCGCCGTCGGCGATGCGGACCAGACGATCTATGAGTGGCGCGGGGCCTCGCTCCAGAACTTCGCCCGGTTCCCGACCCACTTCCCGACCGCCGCCGGCCGGCCGGCGCCGACCCTCCCCCTCACCCGCAACCGGCGGTCGGGGCAGCACATCCTCGACGTCGCCAACCGGGTCCGGGCCGTCGTCGACCCCGAGCCCCGAGCGCCGCTCACCCCGGTGCCCGGCACCGATCCGGGCCGGGTGACCGTGGGGTGGTACCGAACCGGGCTCGACGAGGCGACCGCCATCGCCGAGTGGGTCGCCGAACACCACGCGGCCGGGACGTCCTACGGACGGATGGCGGTGCTCGTGCGGGCGAACCGCGACATGGCCCTCATCCGGGGGGTACTCGCCGACGCCGGCGTCCCCACCGAGGTGGCCAGTCTCGGGGGGCTCCTCGACGTCCCGGAGGTCGTCGACGTGCATGCCTGGCTGCGCGTGCTCGACGACCCCGGCGACTCGGTGGCCCTCGCCCGGCTCGCGCTCGGCTCCCGGGCCCGGCTCGGCCTCGCCGACCTGCGGCCACTCACCGAGTGGGTGCGGACCGGCGACGAGACGGGGGTCCGGCGCAGCCTCACCGAGGCGCTCGACCACCTCGACGAGTTCCCGCTCCGCCCCGAGGCCGCCGGGGCACTGGCCGGGCTCGGGGCCACGCTGCGGCGCCTGCTCCGAGCAGCCCAGGGCCTCTCCCTCGTCGAGCTCGTCCGCGAGATCCTCGCCGCGACGGATGCCTGGCGCGACGTCGAGGCCCTCCCCGCCGCCGCCTCCCTGTCGGCTCGTCTCAACCTCTACCGCTTCCTCGACCTGGCCGAGCAGTGGAGCCCCCTCGAGGGACGACCGTCGCTCGAGGCGTTCCTCGCCCACCTCGAGTTGCTGCGCGAGGACCCCACCGAGGAGCTCGACGCCGCCCGCCTCTCGGGTGAGGACGCCGTCGCCCTCCTCACCGTCCATCGGGCCAAGGGCCTCGAGTGGGACGTCGTCTTCCTCCCCACCCTCGCCCACGGGAAGTTCCCGACCCCCGGACGCACCTACCCCGACCCCCACGCCCGACCCTGGGCCCTCCCCCACGAGCTGCGGCTCGACGGCGACACACTGCCCGACCTCGACCCCGACGACGCCGAGGCCCGCAAGGCCGTCTTCCGGGCGGCCCACGAGCGGGCCGAGTGGCGCCTCGGATACGTCGGCGTCACCCGGGCCCGACGCGCCCTCCACGCCTCGGGTGCCGCCTGGTACGGCGTCCCCGAGCCGACCGTCCGGCCCCGATCCGCCTCGGCGCTCTTCGAGACGATCGCCGCGGCCCCCGGAAGCGAGGTCGTGGCCGACGAGCCGGCCGGGGAGCGACCCGAGCTCCTCGTCGCTCCCGCCGGGGCGGCCGCCCCCGATCCACTCTTCGCGGACGGCTGGGACGCCGAGGTGCGGGCGACCATCGCCGACCCCGACCGCCCCCGGCGGCGTGCGGCCGACCTCGGGATCGAGGCCGCATACGATGCCGCGGTGGCCGAGTACCAGGGGATGTTGTTCGCCCTCCCCGAACCGCCCGACCCCGACCCCGTGGACGAGCCGATCACCGTGTCGGTCTCGGCGGCGGTCACCTACGCCCGCTGCCCCCGGCAGTACTTCTGGAGCCAGGTCGAACCGCTCCCCCGGCGGCACAACCCAGCCGCCGCCCGCGGGATCGCCGTCCACCGCCGGATCGAGTTGCACAACCTGGGCCACCTCCCACTCGACGACGCCGGTGAGGCGGTCTACGACGTCGTCGACGTCGACGGTCCCCGCGCCGACGGGGCACCGGCCTGGGAGGTGTTCGCGGCGAGCCGGTTCGCCACCGACCACCCCTTGGCGGTCGAGACGCCCTTCGAGCTCCCGATCGGCGCGGCGGTGGTACGAGGTCGGATCGACGCCGTCTACGGCACCGACGACCACTGGGAGGTCGTCGACTTCAAGTCCGGCCGCCCCTCCAACGACCCGGCGGTCGACCTCCAACTCGATGCCTACGCGGTGGCCGCCGCAGCCGGAGCGTTGGGACCGGCCCCCGAGCGGCTCTCGGTCACCTTCGCCCATCTCGGCGGCGGCCTCACCGAGCGCACCACCGAGGTCACGCCCGACCGGCTCGAGGCGGCACGGGCCCGGCTCGTCGCCATCATCGACGGCATCGGCGCCGAAGCATGGGCGCCGACCCCCGGCGACCACTGTCGCGGCTGCGACTTCCTGACGGTGTGCGAGGCCGGTCGCGCCGCGATGGGCTAGCGGACCCGGCCGTCGACGACCTCGACGACCAGGGTGACCGGGCCGTCGTTCGTGAGCGCGACCTCCATCATGGCGCCGAAGACCCCGGTGGCCACCGGCACCCCCGCTGCCTCGACCGCCGCCACGAAGGCGTCGTAGATCGGCTCGGCCTCGGGCCCACCCGCCGCCTCGGCGAACGAGGGACGCCGGCCGCGACGGACGTCGCCGAACAGCGTGAACTGGCTGATGGCCAGCATCGACCCGCCGACCTCGACGAGGGACCGCTCGAAGCCCCGGTCGCCGTCCCGGAAGACCCGGAGGCCCACCAGCTTGGCGGCCAGCACCTCGGCGTCGGCCACCGAGTCAGCCGCCCCCACCCCCACCAGCACGACGAGACCGGTCCCGATCCGACCGACCTCGACACCGTCGACGGAGACCGACGCCCCGGTGACCCGCTGACAGATCGCCCTCATGCCAGCCAGCCTACGACCCGATATTCGGCGACCTCCCGGTCGGGCGGAGTCCTACGCTGAGGACATGCGCCAGGGCTCCCGCCTCCACCTGGCCGTGCTCCTCCCCCACCTCCGTCACCGGGGCGGGACCGCGGCCGCCGCCGTCGCCGCCGTCATCGCCACGGTGGCGTTCGACCTCGCCGCGCCCCTCCTGCTGGCCCGGTTCGTCGACGGCGCCCTCGCCGGCGACCCCCTGGGGGGGCTGCTCCGCCTCGCCGGGCTCTTCCTCGCCGTCTCGGTGGCGACGCAGGTCTTCTCGGCGGCTGCCACCTACCTCGGCACCCGCATCGGCTGGGCGGTCGCCAACGACCTCCGGGTGGTATCGGCCCGCCATGTGCTCGCCCTCGACATGGACCACCACGATGCCACCAACCCCGGCGCGCTCATCGAGCGAGTCGACGGCGACATCACGGCCGTCGCCCAGTTCTTCAGTCACTTCGCGACCAAGGTGCTGGGAGCGGTCCTGCTGCTCGGCGGGATCGCCGTGGTGTCCTTCCGGGAGGACCCGGCGGCGGGCTGGGCCGTGGTCGGGTTCACCGTGGTCGTGCTCGCCACCCTCTTCGGAACCCGGGCCTTCGCCGTGGCCGCCGCCGAGGAGGAGCGGGGGGTGTCGGGCCGCCTGTTCGGTTTCATCGAGGAGCACCTCGGCGCCATCGACGACCTCCGTGCCAACGCCGGTGGCGAGCCGGCCATGCACCGCTTCCGGGCGGTGATGGACGAGTACGCCACCATCGGCATCCGGTCGTGGATGCGCCGATCCGTGATCTGGGTGACCTCGATCGGGCTGTTCAGCCTCTCATCGGTCCTGGCCCTCGCCGTCGGCTCCTCGCTGGCGCTCTCCGGCTCGATCTCGATCGGCACGGCGATCCTCATCTACCAGTACATGACCCGCATCGAGGCCCCGATCGAGGAGATCACCAATCAGACCCAGGAGCTCCAGAAGGCGGCCGCCGGCCTCGCTCGCCTCTCGACCCTCCTGGCCACCACGCCGTCGGTCCCCCGGGACGGGACGACACCCCTTCCCGTCGGCCCACTGTCGGTCGACGTGGACGGCGTCGACTTCGCCTACGACTCGGTGCCGGTCCTGATCGGCATCGACCTCACCATCGAAGCGGGGACGACCGTCGGCCTGCTCGGCCGCACCGGGAGTGGGAAGTCGACGCTGTCGAAGCTGCTGGCCCGGGTCGCCGATCCCACCGAGGGCGCGATCCGGCTCGGCGGCGTCGACCTGCGGGACGCCGATCCCGCCTCGGTCGGGCCCCGGGTGGCCACCGTCCCCCAGGAGGTCCATCTGTTCTCGGGGACGGTACGCGACAACGTGACCCTCTTCGACACCGCCTACGACGACCGCGTGGTCGCCGCCGCCCTCGAGGAGATCGGGCTCGGGGCGTGGCTCGAGGGCCTCCCCGCCGGGATCGAGACGGTGGTGGGACCCGACGGCATCGGCCTGTCCTCAGGCGAGGCCCAACTGCTCGCCTTCGCCCGCGCCGAACTGCGCGACCCGGGCCTCGTCATCCTCGACGAGCCGTCGTCGCGGGTCGACCCCGCCACCGAGGCGCTGCTCTCGGGGGCCATCCGCCGGCTCGTGGCGGGGAGGACCGCGGTCATCATCGCCCACCGCCTCGAGACCGTCCGCTCGGTCGACCGGATCGTGGTCCTGTCGGACGGGGAGGTCGTCGAGGACGGGCCCAGGGCCGAACTGGCCGCCGACCCGACGTCGGCCTATGCCGCGATGCTCGCCGCCGCCGAGGGTGGCGAGGCGATCGACGACCTCGTGGGAGCCCTGCCATGACGACGCTCTCACCCATCGCCATCGTCCGGCGCGCCGCCCGCCCGTGGCC
>JBFLKR010000040.1:0-3437 GCA_040883295.1 Acidimicrobiia bacterium | reverse complement strand
CGGCAACCCACGATCGGCGCCGGTGCCGACGGGTGAAGGGTCCTGAAACGAGGAAGAGCCGGATCGCTCCGGCTCTATCCCGTGTTGGTGGGCATCTGCCCACCGGGCGGTGTCGGAGAGAGGACTCGAACCTCCACGGGGATTCCTCCCCACCAGATCCTTAGTCTGGCGCGTCTTCCAATTCCGCCACTCCGACATGGGTTGGGGCCGGAAGTATATGACTCGACCCCGGGTAGGACTACCCGAGCAGGACCGCCAGCACGATGGTGGTGACGGAGAAGACGCCGGCGGCGATCACCGTCAGTCGGTCAAGATTTCGCTCGACGACCGTCGACGCCTGGAAGGTCTGCGGGCCCATGCCGCCGCCGAACATGTCGGACATCCCGCCACCACGACCGGCGTGGAGCAGGATGAGCGTGATGATCGCCAAGGAGACGATCACGTGGATGACGATGGTGATGACTTGGAGGACCTGCATGGATGACCTGGGGTCTCGGGGAGCGACCGCAGTATAGGGGGCCGTTGCCCCAAGACCTCCCTACCCCGCCTGTTTGGCCACGGCATCGGCGGCGGCGGCCACCGCCTCGGGGTCACCGAGGTAACGGGCCTCGACGACACCGAACTCATCGTCCAGTTCGTACAGCCGGGGCACGCCGGTGGGGATGTTCAGACCCGGGATCTCGTCGTCGGGGATGTCCTCGAGGTGCTTCACCAGCGCCCGCAGGCTGTTGCCGTGCGCTGCCACCAGCACCCGCTTGCCGTCGACGAGGTCCGGGACGATGGCGTCGAACCAATAGGGGAGCATCCGCTCCACCACATCCTTCAGACACTCGGTGGCCGGCAGGATGTCGGGTGCCAGGTGCGCGTACCGGCGGTCGTGGCGGGGGTGGCGCTCGTCATCGGGGTCGAGGGCCGGCGGGGGCACGTCGTACGAGCGCCGCCACTCGAACACCTGCTCGGCGCCGTGCTCCTCGGCTGTCTGCTTCTTGTCGAGCCCCTGAAGCGCTCCGTAGTGGCGCTCGTTGAGCCGCCAGTGGCGCTTCACCGGCAGCCAGTCGAGGTCCATCTCGTCGAGGGCGAGGTTGGCGGTGTGGATCGCCCGCTTCTGCAACGACGTGTGGACCACGTCGAAGACGAGGCCCTCCTCGATCATCAACCGACCCGACTCGCGGGCCTCGGCAATGCCCTTCTCGGTGAGCGGTACGTCGGTCCAGCCGGTGAACAGGTTCTCCAGGTTCCAGGTGCTCTGCCCGTGGCGGAGCAGGACGAGGGTGTGGGACACGGTGGGACTCCTCAGATCCAATAGCGGATGACGCCGGCGAACTTGTCGGGGTCGAGGCTGGCACCGCCGACGAGGGCACCATCGATGGTTCGCTTGGCCATGAACCCGGCGATGTTGCCCTGGTTCACCGATCCGCCGTACAGGATGCGGACGCCCTCGCCCGCCTCGCCCCAGCGGTCGACGAGGTCGGCGCGGATCGCGTCGGTGACCTCGGCGGCGTCGTCGGGGGTGGCCGACCGACCCGTCCCGATCGCCCACACCGGCTCGTAGGCGACCACGATCTGATCGGGGTCGTCGATCGAGATCCCCGCCAGCGACCCGGCCAGCTGGCCGGCCACGACCTCGAGGGCCTCACCGGCCTCCCGCTGCTCGAGCGATTCTCCCACGCAGACCACCGGCCGCATCTCGGCCGCCAGCACCGCCTTCGCCTTGCGGTTCACGACCTCGTCGGTGTCGCCGAACATCGCCCGCCGCTCCGAGTGGCCGACGATGACGTAGGACACCGACAGCTTGGCCAGCATCCCCGGGGACACCTCGCCGGTGAACGCCCCCTCGGACTCCCAGTGCACGTTCTGGGCGCCGAGGCCGATCGGCATCTTGTCCGACTCGATCACGGTCTGCACGGACCGCAGCGAGGTGAACGGAGGCGCCACCACCACCTCGACCCGGGCGTAGTCGTCGGGATTGAGCCGGTAGAACAGCTTCTGCATCATCTGGATGGCCTCCAGATGGGTGGCGTGCATCTTCCAGTTCCCCATGATGAGGTCCATGTCAGGCTCCTGACTCAAGGGCGGCGACACCGGGGAGCTCCTGGCCTTCCAGGAACTCCAGGCCGGCACCGCCGCCGGTCGATACGTGGTCGGGTCCGTCGTCGAGGCCCAGCAGTCGGATCGCCGCCACCGAGTCACCCCCGCCCACGACGGTGAAGCCGTCGGCGTCGGCCACCGCCCGGGCGACCGCCTCGGTGCCGGCCCGGAAGGCCTCGAACTCGAAGACACCCATCGGCCCGTTCCAGAACACCGAACCGGCCTCGGCGATGCTCCTCCCGAAGGCCTCGATCGTCGACGGCCCGATGTCGAGGCCCTGCCAGCCTTCGGGTATCTCGGCCACCGGCACCGTCCGGTGCTCGGCGTCGGGGGCAAACCGGTCGGCGACGACGACGTCGGTGGGCAGCATCACCTTGTGGCCGTGCTCGCCGTCGAGCAACTCCGTCATCGTCTCGACGAAGTCCTCCTCCAGCAGCGAGTCGCCGACGGTGTGGCCCCGGGCGGCGAGCGCAGTGAAGCACATGCCCCCGCCGATGAGCATCCCGTCGACCCGTGGCAGCAGGTGCTCGATCACACCCAGCTTGTCGGACACCTTCGCCCCGCCGAGGACGACCACGAACGGACGAGGGGGGTCGGCGAGCAACCGGCCGAGGGCGTCGACCTCGGCCATGAGCAGGGGACCGGCGACCGACTCGACATGCTCGGTCACCCCCACCGTGGAGGCGTGGGCCCGGTGGGCCGAGCCGAAGGCGTCGAGCACGAACAGGTCGACCATCGAGGCGAGTGCGGTGGCGAGCGCAGGGTCGTTCTTCGTCTCGCCCGGCTCGAAGCGGGTGTTCTCCAACAGCAGCACGTCACCCGGCTCGGCCTCGGCGACGGCTGCCTCGGCGGCCGGCCCGGCCACGTCGGCGACGTGGTGGACGTCGAAGCCGGCCAACGCGGCCATGGCGGCGGCCACGGGGGCGGTGGAGAGGGACTCGTCCCAGCCCTTCGGCCGCCCGAGGTGGCTGCAGACCACCACCACCGCCCCACCCTCGCGCAGGGCGCGGATCGTCGGCAGGGCGGCACGGATGCGGAAGTCGTCGGTCACGCGCCCGTCGTCGAGCGGGACGTTGAGGTCGGTGCGGACGAGGACCCGGCGGCCGCGGGGGTCGACGTCGTCGAGGGTGCGGATGGGCATGGCGCTCCGGTCACTGGCGGGTGAAGTCGGCGAGGACCCGCCCGAGCCGGATGGGGTCGTGGATCGGCCACGACGCCTTCGGGTCGGCGACGTCGGCGCCACACAGCGCCCAGCCGTACTCGAGCGCCGCCACCATGTCGACGGCCACCCGGTCGATCCCGTCCGGCACGGGGAATGCTCCCCGATCTGCCACGATCGTACCGCCGCT
>JBFLKR010000264.1:0-29653 GCA_040883295.1 Acidimicrobiia bacterium | reverse complement strand
TCGGGGCGGGCCTCTTCGCCCTGCTCTTCGGCTACCGGCTGGTCTGGGTCGCCGTGGCCCTCGCTGGGTTCGGCGGGGCACTGCAGTTGATGCCACTCGTCGACCTGACGGCCGAGTGGAACGACACCACCCGCTACGTCGTCGGCGCCCTCGTCGGCATCGTCCTGGCCCTGGTGGCGCGCACCCTCACCAAGGCGACGATGTCGCTCATCGGCTTCGTATTGGCGGCCACGTTCGTCGCCCCGGCCCTCCGCGACCTCGAGATCGTCACCGACCTCGGCCAGACCGGGGGGTTGGTCGTCTCCCTCGTGGCCGGTGCCCTCGGCGCCGTCGTGGCGGCCGTTGCGTTCAAGGGCGCCATCGTGGGCCTCACGTCGGCCTGGGGAGCGACCGCGGTGCTCTCGGCCGGCCTCGGTCGGGTCACCGAGGGGTGGGATCCCATCGTCTATCTCGGGGTGTTCGCCGTGCTCATCATCGGTGGTGTGCTGTTCCAGTACCGCTCGGGGTGACCCGGCGTACCCTCGGAGCCATGTACGACGACATCCTCGGCCTGCGGGCCATCCGCTCGTTCACCGACGAACCGGTCTCCGACGACGACCTCGCCAAGCTGTTGGAGGCGCTCCGCTGGACGGGTTCCTCGAAGAACCGACAGAACTGGTCGTGGGTGGTGATCCGGGACCCCGAGCAGCGGGAGCGGCTCGCCGACTGCGGTGACTTCACGACGCCCGTGCGCAACGCCCCGCTCGTCGTGGCCCTCGTCCAGGAGCCCCAGGGCTACGAGTTCGACACGGGGCGCCTCGCCCAGAACCTCATGTTGGCCGCCGATGCCCTCGGCCTCGCCTCGTGCCCCATCACCCTCCACCGGGACGACGACGCCGCCGAGGTGCTCGGCCTGCCGGAGGGACGGCGGTGCCGCTATGCGGTGGTGGTCGGCCATCCGGCCCCGTCGGCAGAACCGGCCCGGTTCGGGGGGCGCAAGCCCACAGACGAACTGGCCCACTTCGAACGCTACGACTGAGGGCCCGCGGGCTCCTCGTCATCGGTCGGCTCGGCCGGTCGGTCGGGGTCGGCCGAGACGACGTGACGAATCGGCCGGCGCCGGAATCGGCGCCGCCGCGGCCGTTGTGGGGTCGGCTCTGCCCCGAAGGCCCGGTCGGCGGCGTCATCGAGGCAGCGTCCGTCCATGGCGTCGGATCGTAGGGGTCAGTCGAAGGTGGGGCGCCGCTTCTCCAGGAACGCGGCGATGCCTTCCTGGGCCGGCGGCAGCTGGGAGGAGGCCGCCATCACCCGGGTGGCGTAGTCGTAGGCCTGCGGCACCGGCAGGTCGACCTGCTTGTAGAAGGCCTGCTTGGTGACGCCCTTGGCCAGGGCCGATCCCCGGGTCGCGGCGGACAGCAGCTCCCGGGTGGCGGTGGCCACCTCGTCGTCGGGGACGACCCGGTTCACGAGGCCCCAGGCCAGCGCCGTCTCGGCGTCGATGGCGTCGCCGGTGAGCAGCATCTCCAGGGCGTGCTTGCGGCCGACGGCGCGGGCGACGCCCACGGCCGGCGTCGTGCAACCCCAGCCGCCGCGGCCGCCGGGCAGCTGGAAGCCGGCCGAGGCGCCGGCGACGGCCAGGTCACAGGAGGCGACCAGCTGGCAGCCGGCCGCCGTGGCGAGCCCCTCGACCTGGGCGATGACCGGCTGGGGCATGGTCGGGATCCGCTGCATGACCGTCCCGCACAGCTCGAGCAGCCGCTCCATCGCCGGCAGGTCCCGCCCGGCCATGTCCCCGAAGTCGTGGCCGGAGCTGAAGACGGGTCCCTCGGCGGCGATGATGACCCCGCGAGCGTCGGAATCCGCCGCCTCGGCGAGGGCCCGGTCGAGCTCGGCCAAGTGGTCCTCGGAGAGTGAGTTGCGGCGATGGGGCCGCTGCATCGTGATGACCCGAAACGGCCCCTCGTCGGTCACGTCGATGTGGGAGTACATGGCGGCGACGCTACCGATGGACGTGGGCGCGGGTGGGGCTAGGTTGGGTTGATGGCGCGACCGATCACCGACGACGACCGATGGCTCTTCGCCGAGGGCCGCCACGACCAGCTCTACGAGGTCCTCGGCTGCCACCCCGATGCCGACGGGGCATGGTTCCGGGTCTGGGCGCCCAATGCGAGGGCCGTGTCGGTGCTCACCGACGGCAACGGCTGGACTCCCGGCACCGACCGGATGTGGGGATCCGACTCGGGTATCTGGGAGTGCCACATCGCCGGCATCGGGGTGGGCAGCACCTACAAGTACGCCGTCGAGACGATGGGCGGCGAGATCCTCGTCAAGTCCGACCCGTTCGCCTTCCACGGCGAGGTGCCGCCGAAGACCGCCTCGGTCGTGTGGCAGCTCGGCCACGAGTGGTCCGACGATGCGTGGCTCGCCACCCGGGGGGAGCGACAGGCCCACGACGCCCCGATCTCGATCTACGAGGTCCACCTCGGGTCGTGGATGACCGGCACCTGGCGACCCTTCCAGGACCTTGCCGACCCGCTCGTCGAGCACGTCCACCGCCACGGCTTCACCCACGTCGAGTTCCTCCCCATCATGGAGCACCCCTTCTTCGGGTCGTGGGGCTACCAGGTCACCGGCTACTTCCAGCCGACCGCCCGCTACGGCACGCCCCAGGACTTCATGGCGCTGGTCGACCGCCTGCACCAGGCCGGGATCGGCGTCATCCTGGACTGGGTCCCCTCCCACTTCCCGACCGACGCCCACGCCCTCGGCCGGTTCGACGGCACCGCCCTCTACGAGCACGAGGATCCCCGGCAGGGCTTCCATCCCGACTGGCAGAGCTACGTCTTCAACTACGGCCGCAACGAGGTTCGCTCGTTCCTGCGGTCCTCGGCCCACTTCTGGGTCGACCACTACCACGTCGACGCGATCCGTGTCGACGCCGTCGCCTCGATGCTGTACCTCGACTACTCCCGTCCCGAGGGCGAGTGGATCCCGAACCGCTACGGCGGCCGGGAGAACCTCGAGGCGATGTCGCTGCTCACGGACGTCAACGAATCGCTCCAAACCCGGCATCCCGGTGTGCGCAGCATCGCCGAGGAGTCGACGGCGTGGCCGGGCGTGACGAGGTCGCCCGCCGACGGCGGCCTCGGGTTCGCCTGGAAGTGGGACATGGGCTGGATGAACGACACGCTCACCCACTTCGCCCGCGACCCCATCCACCGCCGCCACCACCATTCCGAGCTCACCTTCCGTGGCATGTACGCCTTCACCGAGGCCTTCATGCTCCCCCTGTCGCACGACGAGGTGGTCCACGGGAAGGGTTCGCTGCTCGGGAAGATGCCCGGCGACGAGTGGCAGCGGTTCGCCAACCTGCGCCTCCTCCTCGCCTACCAGTGGATGCTGCCGGGCAAGCCGTTGCTGTTCATGGGCGGCGAGATCGCCCAGCCGACCGAGTGGGACCACGACGGGTCGCTGCCGTGGGACCTCGTCGACGAGCCGAACCACGCAGGCGTGTCCAGCCTCGTGGGCGACCTGAACCGGCTCATCCGTTCCGAGGGGGCCCTCCATCGGGGCGACCACGACCCTCGCGGGTTCGAGTGGCTCGTCGCCGAGGAGGCCGACCTCGGGATCATGGCCTGGGCGCGCTACGACCCGGTGGGCGGCGCCCGACCCTGCGTCGTCCTCATGGGGACGACGCCGATCCCGCGCCGCTACCCGATCCCGTTCCCGGTGGCCGGCCGTTGGGTGGAGTTGCTCAACTCCGACGCCGACCGGTACGGCGGCGCCGGGATCGGCAACCTCGGTGGGATCGACGTGGCCACCAACGGCGACCGACCCGTCGGCGAGGTGACGGTGCCGCCCCTCGGGGTCGTAGTCTTGGCTCCAGCCAACATGGATGGGGGATGACGACCCGGGTACGCACCCGCACGGTGCTCTCCATGGTCCTCGCCGGCGGCGAGGGCCGGCGGCTGTCGCCGCTCACCGACGGCCGGGCCAAACCGGCCGTGCCCTTCGGCGGCCACTACCGGCTGATCGACTTCGCGTTGTCGAACCTCGTGAACGGCGGCTATCGCCGGATCGTGGTGCTCACCCAGTACAAGTCCCACTCGCTCGACGTCCACCTGTCCCGAACGTGGCGGATGTCGACGCTGCTCGGCAACTACATCACCTCGGTGCCGGCCCAGATGCGAGCCGGCAAGCGGTGGTTCCTCGGCAGCGCCGACGCGATCTACCAGAACCTCAACCTGCTGCGCGACGAGCACCCGGACTACGTCTTCGTGTTCGGTGCCGACCACATCTACCGGATGGACCCAGCCCAGATGCTCGAGCAGCACGTCGAGTCCGGGGCGGGGGTGACGGTGGCGGGCATCCCGGTCCCGATCGCCGACGCCCACCAGTTCGGCATCATCGAGCGGGGGTCGTCGACCCGCATCGAGCGGTTCCTCGAGAAGCCGTCGGAACCCCCGTCGATGCCCGACGACCCGACCCGGGCCTACGCCTCCATGGGGAACTACGTCTTCGACACCGACTGCCTCGTCGAACTGGTCATGGCCGACGCCGAGCGCAACGACTCTGCCCACGACCTCGGCGGCAACATCATCCCGGCCGCGGTGGAGCGAGGCTCGGCCCACGTGTACGACTTCGAGGAGAACGAGATCCCGGGCTCCACGGATCGCGACCATGCCTACTGGCGGGACGTCGGGACGCTGCAGGCCTACTACGAGGCGACGATGGACCTCGTCGAGCCCGAACCGGTGTTCAACCTCTACAACTCGGACTGGCCGATTCTCACCGACGTACGGCCCTACCCGCCGACCAAGCTGGTCCCCTCGGGGAGCTACGGACCGGGCGTCGTCGGGAACGCCATCTTGGCCAACGGCGTCATCGTGACGGGTGGGCGCATCCACCGGTCGGTGCTGCATCCCCGGGTGCGGGTGGAGGGCGGTGCCGAGGTGACCGGTTCGGTGCTCTTCGACCGCTGCCAGGTGGGGGAGGGCGCGATCGTCCGCAACGCCATCCTCGACAAGGGCGTCGTCGTCCCCCCCGGCTACCAGATCGGCGTCGACGCCGACCTCGATCGCGAGCGCGGTTGGACGGTGACCGACGAGGGCATCACGGTGCTCCCGAAGAACGAGGTGATCGGGTAGTCGGCCGGCGGCCGCCGGTATCGAGTACCGATTACTGAGGCCGTCGCCGCTCTCTGGAACCGCCCCCCTCCCACCGGCGCCCTTCGTCGGCCGGCGGGACCCATCCCCCTCCGCGGGGATTTCCCCACACCCGATACCCGGTACTCAGTACCCAGTACCCAGCACGTCCTCGTAGAGGCGCCGGTACTCCGCCGCCGGGACGTCCCAGGACCAGTCGGTCGTCATCCCGTTCGCCATGAGCGTCGCCCGACGCTTGGGTGATCGGAGGCTCCGGACGGCGCGGTGGAGGGCGTCGACGAGGCCGACCACCGACACGTCCATCGACAGGAACCCGGTACCCGCCCCCGGGTCGGTGTCGCCGTCGATCACCGTGTCGAGGAGGCCGCCGACCGGTGTCGCCACCGGCAGCGTGCCGTACCGCATGGCCTGCATCTGGTTGAGCCCGCAGGGCTCGAAGCGACTCGGCATGAGGAGCAGGTCGGCGCCGGCGAAGATGCGGTGGGCGAGTCCCTCGTCGTAGCCCTGGTGGAACCAGAGCCGGTCGGGGTGGGCGGCCGCCGCCTCTCGGAGTCCCTCGGCGAGTGCCCGGTCGCCGGAGCCCAGCACCACGAGCCGGGCGCCGATCCCGGCGAGGTAGGGGACCAGCTCGAGGGCGAGGTCGACGCCCTTCTGTTCGGTCAGGCGCGTCACCATCCCGACGACGGCGTCGGGGCCCGACCAGCCGGCCTCGGTCTGCAGCCACCGGCGAAGCTCGCGTTTGGGTCGGACGTCGTCGGCGTCGTAGTGGACGGGGAGGTGGGGGTCGGTGGCGGGGTCCCAGGTCGTGGTGTCGATCCCGTTGCGGATACCCGAGAGGTGGTCGGCCCGCATGGCGAGCGGTCCCTCGAGGCCGACCCCAAAGGCGGGCTGGAGGATCTCGTCGGCGTAGGTGGGCGACACCGTGACGACCCGGTCGGCGAGGGCGATGGCGCCCGACATCGGGTTGAAGTCCCCGTACCACTCGTAGGCCTGCCGATGGTGGGTGAGGCGAGTGAGCCACGACCCCGACGTTCGCCCCTGGTACAGCAGGTTGTGGATGGTGAACACCGTGGGGGGCGGGTCGGCGAGGAACCCGAGGACGGGGCCGGCGTGCCAGTCGTGGAGATGGAGGACGTCCGGCCGGACCCGGTCGGTGAGGGCGGCCACGGCGGCCGCCCAGCCGAGAAACCGCTCCGCGTTGTCGGGCCACCCGTCGCCGTGCTCGTCGAGGTAGGGGTGGTCTCGACGCATGCCCGGGACCTCGACGAGGGTGATCGGCGACCCGTCCGGCAGCCGTCCGGTGCGGGCTCGGGCGGGAGCCGTCCACGGCGGCACCGCCAGGTCCTGGACGACTTCACCGGCGAGCGCCCACCCCTGGTGGTCGGGGAGGGCGGTCGTCACCTCGACCCCGTCGTCGAGGAGCGCGGACCGGAGGCCGGCGACGGCGTCGGCCAGGCCGCCGACCTTCACGAGGGGCGAGAGCTCGGCGGTGGCGATGAGGACGTGGAGGGTCACGACTGGGCCAGCACGAGGACGGTGTAGGGCTCCGCCGTCACGGTGGGCCCGAGCGGGGTCGGCTCGATCAGGTCGTGGACGGTGTCCACCCACTGGACCCAATCGCCGGGCGGCAGGGTGACCTCCTCGGGCGCGCCACCCGTGTTGGCGACGAACACGACGTCGGGGTGGCCGTCGAGGCGCATCTGGATGGTGGTCAGGGCGGGGTCGTGCCAGTCGGCCACCCGGCCGCCATCCACATCGAGCCAGGCGACGTCGGGGTGCTCACCGGGTGCCCGTTCCCGCCCGGTGAGCCACTCGTCGGGGTGGAGGGTGTCCTGGCTGCGTCGGAGGCCGAGGAGGCGGCGGCAGAAGTCGTAGAACTCCCAGTCGGCGTGGTCCCAGTCGTACCACGAGAGCGGCCCGTCCTGGCAGTAGGCGTTGGTGTTCCCCTGCTGGGTGCGGCCGATCTCGTCGCCACCGGAGATCATCGGTACCCCCCGAGCCAGCAGGAGCAGGGCCATCATCGACCGGCGGCGTCGATCGCGGAGATCGAGGATCGCAGGGTCGTCGGTGGGCCCCTCGACGCCGCTGTTCCACGCCCGCTGGTCGTGGCCGCTGTCGTGGTTCACCTCCCCGTTCGCCTCGTTGTGCCGGCGCTGGTACGTGACGAGGTCGGTGAGGGTGGCGCCGTCGTGGGCGGTGACGAAGTTGATCGAGGCCGTCGGTGGCCGCGGCGGGCCGAATCGGTCCGACGAGCCGGTGCCACGGGTGGCGAGGTCGGGCAGGACACCGGGCCGGCCGCGGAAGGCGTCCCGGACGGTGTCGCGGAACCGGTCGTTCCACTCCCGCCACGGATGGGGGAAGCCACCGAGCCGGTAGCCGGCGAACCCGAGGTCCCAGGGCTCGGCGATGAGCTTCACGCCCGACAGGATCGGGTCCTGGGCCACGGCGGCGAGGAAGGCGCTGTCACAAGGGCTGTCCTCGGTGCGGAGCAGGGTGGCGGCGAGGTCGAACCGGAACCCGTCGACGCCGTAGTCCACCACCCAGTGCCGCAGCGCGTCGAGGGCCAGGCGCAGGGCGGGCGGGTAGCCGAGGTCGAGCGTGTTCCCGGTGCCGGTCACGTCCTCGTAGGTGCCGTCGGCCCGGTGCCGGTAGTAGCCGCGCTCGTCGAGGCCCCGCATCGACAGCCAGGGCCCCTCCTCGGGGCCCTCCCCGGTGTGGTTCAGCACCACGTCGAGCACCACCTCGAGCCCGGCGGCGTGGAGCGCCGCGACCATGTCCTGGACCTCGGCGACGACGCCCTCGGGCGTGGTGGCGGCGGCGTAGTCGGGATGGGGGGCCATGAGCCCGATCGGCATGTAGCCCCAGTACTGGCGCAAACCCCGGGACAGGAGCTTGGGTTCGTGGACGAACCGGGCGATCGGGAGCAGCTCCACGGTGGTGATCCCCAGTCCCGTCAGGTGTTCGACGATCGGCTCCGACCCGAGGGCGGCGTAGGTGCCACGCAACGCCGGCGGGAGGTCGGGGTGGGTGCGGGAGATCCCCTTGACGTGGGTCTCGTAGACGACGGTGTCCGACCACGGGATCCGTGGTCGGTCCCAGGTCCGGCGAGGGGTCGTGTCGACCACCACCGATCGGGGGACGTGCGGGGCCGAGTCGCCGGCCTGCCCGGGCCAGAGCGCCGGGTGCCACCGGTACCACCCCTCGACGTAGCTGCCGTAGGGGTCCAGGAGGAGCTTGGTCGGGTCGTGGCCGGGCCCGTGTGCCCGAAAGCCGTAGCGGGTGCCCCAGCCGGAGCCGGGGACGACGTCGTGGTGGATCGAGCCATCCCGGCCGCCGAGGGGGATCCGCACCTCGTGGCCGTCCTCGAATCGACAGAACTCCACGGTGTGGGCGTGGGGAGCGTGGACTGCCACGGCCAGCCCGTCGGGGGTCGGGTGGGCGCCGAGGGGGGTCGGAACCATGGCGGCAGGTTACGGAACGAGACTCAGGAGTCGCGGAGCCCGAACGCGGGCAGCGCCAGCGCGGTGATGGCGACGCCCCACACGACGTAGAGGGCCTGGAGCCAATGGCCGCCACCGATGAACCAGAACTGGGCCAACAGCCATCCCAGCAGCGCCACGCCGACGACGAGATGGCCCCACGGAGCCCACGAGGCCCGTCGCAGCGCGCCGATGGCCACCACGGCCGGGAGGATGCCGTTGACGAGGAGGAGCGCGACGCCGGGGAGGAGGAGGGAGGGGAAGGGCAGGTCTGCCAGGGCGACGTCGAGCCCCGAGGTGGTGCCCGAGGGGTCGAGGAACATGCCGAGCGCGCCCCCGACCGCCCCGATCGAGAGAGCCAGTTCGAGCCCGATGAGCACTCGCTCGCGGAGCAGCAGGCGTCGCGCGGTGACCCGATCGCCGGTCATGGTGGGGAGGCTACGGCGATGCGGATCGGGTGGGGCCGCCGTCCCGGTACCCTCCCCCGGATGCGCATCGGAACTCCCATTCCCGTCGCGCCCGAACGTCGGGTGGCACTGACGCCCGACTCCGTCGGGCGGCTCGTCAAGGCGGGCCACGAGGTGGTGGTCGAGACCGACTGCGGCCGCCAGGCCGGCCACCCCGACGCCGCCTACGAGGATGCCGGGGCCACGATCGGCGACCCCTGGGCCGGCGACCTCGTGGCCGTCATCGGCCTCGACGACCCCGCCCGGGTACGCGACCACGCCGCCGTCGTCGGGCTCATCCGGCCCCTCGAGGAGCCCGAGCGGATCGCCGAGCTGGCCGAGCGGGACGTCACCGTCCTCGCCCTCGAGCTGCTGCCACGCACCACGCTCGCCCAGTCGATGGACGTCCTCTCCAGCCAGGCCACCGTTGCCGGCTACGAGGCCGTGCTGGCCGCCGCCACGCGATCGGGCCGCTTCTTCCCCATGCTCACCACGGCTGCAGGGACGGTGAAACCGGCCCGGGTGCTCGTCCTCGGCGCCGGGGTGGCGGGGCTGCAGGCCATCGCCACCGCCCGGCGGCTTGGTGCCGTCGTGCGGGCATTCGACGTGCGGTCCGCCGCCGCCGAGCAGGTCGAGAGCCTCGGGGCGTCGTTCGTGGAGGTCGATCTGTCGGCCGACCACACCGACGCGGGTGGTTACGCCACCGAGCTCGCCGCCGACGAGCAGACCCGCATCATCCGCGGTCTCGACGCCGAGATCACTGCCGCGGACATCGTCGTGACGACCGCCCAGATCCCGGGCCGCTCGGCCCCGCTGCTGATCGACGACCAGTCACTGGCCGGCGCCGGCGCCGGCACCGTGATCGTCGACGTCGCCGCTGCCACCGGCGGGAACGTGTCGGCCACGGTCCCCGGGGAGGAGGTCGAGGTCCACGGGGTGGCCGTGCTCGGGCCGACCGACCTCGCCGCCCGTCTCGCCGGTGACGCCTCGGCCCTGTACGGGCGGAACATCGTCAACCTCCTCGCCCACCTCGTGGGTGAGGACGGTGCCCTGACCCTCGACTTCGACGACGAGATCGCCGATGGCGTGGTGGTCGCCCACGGCGGCGAGGTCCGTCACCCCCGCGTCCGAGAGCTGCTGGAGGACCGATGACGCTCGTCGTCTCGCTGACCATCTTCGTGCTGGCCGCCTTCGTGGGCTTCGAGGTCATCACCAAGGTGCCGCCGACGCTCCACACCCCGCTCATGTCCGGATCGAATGCCATCTCCGGCATCACCATCGTCGGCGCGATCGTCGCCGCCGGCGCCGGGGCCGGGACCACGGCCACCGTGCTGGGCGTCGTCGCCCTCGTCTTCGCGACGGTGAACGTCGTCGGTGGATTCCTCGTGACCGACCGCATGCTCGAGATGTTCCGGAAGGACCGGCCATGAGCACCGAGCTCGCCGCCATCGCGTACCTGGTCGCCGCGGTCCTCTTCATCGTCGGCCTCACCCGGCTCTCGTCGCCGGCCACCGCCCGCAGCGGGAACCGGCTGGCCGCCATCGGCATGCTCGTCGCCGTGGTCGTCACCCTGTTGGACACGGGCATCCTCGACTACGTCTGGATCGTCGTCGGCCTCGTCGTCGGCACCGCCATCGGCGCGGTCCTCGCCCGCATGGTCGCCATGACCTCGATGCCGGAGCTCGTGGCCGTGTTCAACGGCCTCGGTGGTGGTGCCTCGGCGCTCGTCGCCGCCTCCGCCTTCCTGGCGGTACCCGGCGGCAACGAACTCGTCACCCTCCTGACGCTGGCGCTCTCGGTGCTGGTGGGGTCGGTGACCTTCACGGGGTCGCTCGTGGCCTACGGCAAGCTCGCCGGGCGGATCCCGGGCCGGCCGGTGACGTTCCCCGGTCAGGTCGTCGTCGATGGCGTCCTGGCGCTCGGCGCCCTGGTGGCCGTCGGTTGGTTCACCGCCACCGGCGAGCCGATCGTGCTCTGGGCGCTCGGTGGGATCGCCCTCGTGCTCGGCCTCACCCGGGTGTTCCCGATCGGCGGTGGCGACATGCCGGTCGTCATCGCCTTCCTCAACTCGCTGTCGGGCATCGCCGCCTCGATGGCGGGTTTCGCCCTCGACTCGTCGATCCTGATCATCGCCGGCGCCCTCGTCGGTGCTTCGGGCCTCATCCTCACCGGGATCATGGTCCGAGCCATGAACCGAACGCTCGTCGGCGTCCTCGCCGGCGGGTTCGGTGGCGACGACTCCAGCGGAGGTGGGGGCACGATCGGTGACCGCCCCGTACGACGCGGCACCGCCGAGGACCTTGCCATCGTGCTCGCCTACGCCGACTCGGTCGTGATCGTGCCCGGTTACGGGCTGGCGGTTGCCCAGGCTCAGCACGCCCTCCGTGACCTCGCCGACGAGCTCGGTTCCCGGGGCGTCGAGGTCCGCTACGCCATCCACCCGGTGGCGGGCCGGATGCCCGGTCACATGAACGTCCTCCTCGCCGAGGCCGACGTGTCCTACGACCTGCTCCACGAGCTCGATGACGTCAACCCCGACATGGCCCGCACCGACGTGGCTCTCGTGGTCGGCGCCAACGACGTCGTCAATCCCGCCGCCCGGGAGGACCCGGGATCGCCCATCTACGGGATGCCGATCGTCGACGTCGATCGGGCTCGCCACGCCATCGTCATCAAGCGGTCCCTCAGCCCGGGGTTCGCCGGAATCGACAACCCCCTCTTCTACGAGGAGAACACCTCGATGTTCTTCGCCGATGCCAAGAGCGCCCTCGAGGACCTGACCCGCGAGGTCAAGCAGGCCTAGCCGACGTTCGACCGCCCCACGGTCAGCCACCGCACCAGCGCCCCGAGCCCAAGCACCGCTGCGCCCGCGACCACGGTGATGGGCGGGAGCGACATCGCCAGGGTGACGCAGCCGACGAGGCCGAACCAGGGGACGAGGCGGGGCCAGCGCCGTTCGGCGTCGGTGAGACGCAGGGCCGAGGCGTTCGTGAGGGCGTAGTAGGTCAGCACCGCCACGCTCGAGAACCCGATGGCGTCCCGAAGGTCGAAGACGAGTACGAGGAGGGCCACCACGACGGCCACGGTCAGTTCGGCGCGCGCCGGCACCGATCGGCGTGCGGCGATGACGGAGAGCGGCGAGGGGAGCTCCCGGCGACGGGCCATGGCGAGCGTCGTCCGGGAGATGCCCGCCAGCAGGTTGAGCAGCACGCCGAGGGCGGCGATGCCCGCCCCCACCCGGACGATCCCGTCGAGGGGTGTGTCCGCCACGACCAATTCGAGTGGGGCGTCGGTGGCGGCGATCTCGTCGATCGGCGTGGTGGCGAGCAGCGTGACCCCGACGACGAGATAGACGAGGAGCACGAACCCGAGCGCGAGTGGTACCGCCCGGGGGATCGTCCGGGTGGGGTCCTTGACCTCCTCGCCGAGGGTGGCGATGCGGGCGTACCCGGCGAAGGCGAAGAAGCAGAAGGCCGCGGCCTGGAGGATGCCGAGGACGTCGCCGCCGGTCGGCACCGCTGCCGCCGCCTCAGGGTCGCCGAGCCAGCCGGCCCCCACCACGGCGGCGAGCGTCGTCAGTGACACCGCCAGCAAGATCCGGGTGATGAGGGCCGTACGAGTGATCCCCTGGAGGTTCACGGTGACGATGAAGGCGATGGCCAACAACGCGACGGCACGCTCCCGCCCCGGCCACAGGTAGGCGCCGATCGTCAGCGCCATCGCCGCCGACGACGACGTCTTGCCGACCACGAAGCCCCACCCCGCGAGGTGGCCCCAGCCGGGGCCCAGTCGATGGCGGGCGTAGACATAGGTGCCGCCCGACTCGGGGTGGACCGCAGCCAGGTCGGCCGACGAGGTCGCGTTGGCGAAGGCCACCAGTCCGGCGAGGGCCAGCCCGAGCAGCAGCGCGGTCCCTGCCGCGGCGGCCGCCGGCGCCCAGACCGTGAACACACCGGCCCCGACCATGGAGCCGGCGCCGATCACCACCGCGTCGGGGAGCCCCAGCCGCCGTTCGAGTCGACCCTCCGCCATGGCGCCAACCTAGGACCGGAGCGTTTCGTCGTGACCGGGTCGGGGTAGCGTGCCGGCCGATGGAGATGACACCCGAGCGATGGGCGGCGACCACCGCCTACGTCGAGGAGGTCTTCGGTGACCCCGACGACCTCCTGGCCGGGCTGCCGGCGCGCGCCGAGGCAGCCGGCCTGCCCCGATGGGAGATCTCCCCCGACGTGGGGCGGCTGCTGTCGATCCTGCTCGCCACGACCCCGGCCCGGCGGGTGCTGGAGATCGGCACCCTGGGCGGGTATTCGGGCATCTGGCTGGCCCGCGGACTCGCCCCCGGCGGGCGCCTCGTGACGATCGAACGTGACATCGCCCATGCCGACTTCGCCGCCGAGCGCTTCGCCGAGGCCGGCGTCGGGCACCGGGTCGAGATCGTGCGGGGGGAGGCCCTCGACGTCCTGCCGGGGGTGGCCGAGTCCCTCGGCCCGGGCTCGGTCGACCTCGTCTTCGTCGACGCCGCCAAGGAGGAGTACCCCGACTACGTGGCCCTGACCCGCTACCTCGTCGCCCCCGGTGGCTATCTCGTGCTCGACAACTGCCTCGGGACCGGCTCGAGTTGGATCGACGACCGCTCCGACCCGGGGATGGCCGCCGTCGACGAGGCCAACCGGGCCCTCGCCGGGGACCCGAGTTTCGACACCGTCGCCCTGACCGTCCGCCAAGGCGTCCTCGTCGCTCGCCGCCGATGATCGACGATCCGAAGGCCCTGCTGGTCGACGTCGCGCTCGAGGCGCTGGGTGCCGTCGAGCCCCGCGGACTCGTGGCCGACGCGCTGGCCGGCTGGCAGCCGACCCACGCAGACGTGTTGGTGCTGGCCGCCGGCAAGGCATCGCGCGCCATGGCCGCGGCGGCGGTCGAGGCGATCGACCGCCCGGTCCGGGGTGGGGTCGTGACCCCCGACGGGGGCCACGTGGATGGGCTCGAGGTGCTCGTCGGCACCCATCCGATCCCCTCGGAGGCGAGCGCCCGGGCCGGGGAACGGCTGTTGGAACTCGCCCACTCGGCGACGCCGGGAACCTCGGTGCTCGTCCTGTTGTCGGGCGGCGCGTCGGCGCTCTGCTCCGTCCCGGCCGCGGGCATCGAGGTCGACGACCTCGTCCGCTTCTCGTCCCGACTCATCCGCTCCGGCGCCCCGATCGAGGACCTCAACACGGTCCGGTCGGCGCTCTCGCGCTTCAAGGCCGGTGGGCTGGGCGGCGCGCTCGGTGGGGCCGGCGAGGTCCGGGTGCTGGCCATCTCCGACGTGGTCGGCTCCGATCCCGCGGTGATCGCCTCCGGCCCCACCGTGCCGCGGCCCGTGGAGCCGATGCACGCCATCGAGGTGGCCGAGCGGTGGGGGATCGAGGTCAACGGCCACCTCCGCAAGGCGATCCTCGCCGCCGAGATCCCCGAACGGCGCTTCTATCCCGTGGAGGTCATCGCCGACGGCCAGACGCTCGCCCGGGCGGCGGTGGACGTCGCCCGCGCCCGAGGGGTCGACGCCGGGCTGGGCTGGACCGTGACCGGCGAGGCCAGGCGGACGGCGGCGGCCGTCGTCGCCGGTGCCCGCCCGGGTCTGACTGCCCATGCGGGGGAGACGGTGGTGACCGATGCCGGCACCCTCCCCGGCGGTCGCAACCAGGAGGCGGCTCTCGCCGCCGCCCGGGCGTTGCCGACTGCGGCTGCGTCCGCCTTTCTCGCCCTCGGCTCGGATGGCATCGATGGCACCACCGACGACGCCGGCGCCGTGGTCGACGACCACACCTGGGAGGCGATCCGGGCGGCGGGGTTCGACCCGACCTCGCTGTTGGACGTCCACGACGCCCACACGGCGTTGGGCGCGGTCGGGTCGCTGATCCACACGGGGCGGACGGGCACGAACGTCGCCGACCTCTGGCTGGTCTGGCGGCCCTAGGCGGCGTGGTCGGCGAGCCACGCCCACAGCGTGGCGAGCCCGTCGTCGGTGAAGGGGAGTCGGTGGTTGACGGCCTCGGCCGTCCAGAGCGTCACCGTGGCTTCACCGTCGCAGCCGGGGTGGGTCGTCACCGCGGTCTCCTCGCCGGGGAACTCGAGCAGGTCGAGGCGCCCGACGTCCTCCACCGGGCCGCAGCCGAGGTCGTCGGCCCACAGCTCCCGTGACTCGATGGCGCCGGGGTATGGCGCCCGGGTGAAGAAGGCACCGCCACCGTCGTAGTCGATGACGCGGTCGTCGTCGCCGTGCACCAGCAGCACCGAGACCGGCTCGGCCGGGTCGCAGGCGGACGAATCGGTCGGCACGGCACCGGCCAGCGCCGCCACCGAGGCCACGACGTCGGGGCGCTCACAGGCGATCCGGTGGGTGAGGAAGGCGCCGTTCGAGAACCCGACCACGTGGACCCGATCGGGATCGACCGTGTACACCTCGGCCACCTCCGCGACGAGGTCGGCGATGTAGCCGACGTCGTCGATGCCGGTGTCGGCGAAGTCGCAGCAGGCGTCGGAGCCGTTCCAGAAGCGATTCTCCCGTGCGTCGATGGTGCCGTCCGGCGCCAAGAAGAGCGCCCCCTCGGCCTCGGCGAGTGCGGCGAGCCCGGATCCCTCGGCGAACTCGGCACCCGAGGAGCCGTAGCCGTGGAGCGCCACCAGCAGTGGGGTCTCGGTGCCGTGCCGGTAGTCGGTCGGGACCGCCAGCTCGGTCGGCCGGTCACCACCGAAGACCACCTGGTCGGGGGTGGCGGACCCACAGGCCGAGCCGACGAGCGCCAGGGCAACCAAGACGAGGAGGAGACGCACCGGTGGCACGGTACCGCTGGTGGCGGGACACGGGACACGGGACGCAGGACTCGGGACGCGGGACATTGGAAATCCCCCTCCGGGGGGATCTCTCAAGATGAGTCCCCTCCTAGGCGTCGGCCCCGTCGCGCGAACCGACATCCGCCGGTGGGAGGGCGGTGGTTCCTGAGGGCGTTGCTCCGCCCGGTTCCGTGGTTCCGCGGTTCGAGTTCCCTCAGCCGACCGGCTGCATGTCGCGGTGCTCGACCCGGCCGTCGGCATGGATGGCGAAGCGGCCGTCGGTGCGACGGTGGACGGGGTCGGGGCCCCGCCAGGGCCAGCCGCCGAAGCCGGTGCGCTGGTAGTCGGCAACGGCTTGGCGCAACTCCTCGGGGCTGTTCATGACGAACGGGCCCATCTGGAAGACGGGGGCGCCGATCGGCCGACCGCCGAGGAGCAGGAACTCGACCGGGCCCTCGGGGGCCGACAGCGTGACCGGCAGGTCGGGCCGCAGCCGGGCACCAACCTCGCGGCTGATGCGAGTCCCGCCCACCTCGGCTGCCTCACCGAGGACGCAGTGCAGCATGCGATTGACGCCGGGCCGGGCGGGCGGCAGGTCCCAGGAGGCGCCGTCGTCGAGTCGGATGAGCCAGATTTCGAGCTCACCCCTCGGGTCGGAGCCCCACGAGTCGGGCGGGGGCGACGGGGGTCGGGCCCCGCCGATGGCACCGGCGATGACGTCGACCGACACGCCCGGGGCAGGGGCGAGGGCGGGGATGTCCTCGGACCAGAGCATCCCGAAGTGGGCCGGCACCAACTTGTTCTCCGGTGGCAGGTTGAGCCAGATCTGGAAGAGCTCGAGTGGGTTGTCGGCATCGGCACGGATCAGCGGGAACATCTCCGAGTGCTGGATGCCCGAGCCGGTGGTCAGCCACTGCACGTCGCCGCCGCCGTAGCGGGCGGTGGCCCCGAGCGAGTCGGAGTGGTCGACGTACCCGCGGCGCACCACGGTGACGGTCTCGAAGCCTCGATGGGGGTGCTGGGGGAACCCGGGGACCTCGGTGCCGTGGTACATGCTCCAGCCGTCCTGGTAGGAGAAGTCGGACCCGATCCGGCGGCCGGCGAGGGCGGTGCGGTCGATGCCCTGGGCGTCGTTGCCGGCTGGGTAGGCGTCCACGTGGTGGACGGTCATGATGAACGGGTCGAGCCCGTCCCACGGGAAGCCGAGTTCCACGACGTCGATGATCGATTGCGCCATGTGGGCATGGTAGTTGCAGCGCGCAACGAACTGGTCAGGCCGTGGCCTCGAGCAACTGCCGGGGGAGTGGGCCGCCCCGGACCCGGGCGGTGCCCGCATGGTCGGACCAGTCGACCAGGACGAAGACGGCGGTGCCGTCGGGGAACGTCACCCGCAGGTGGGGTGGGAGTTCGCCGGCGGAGTGGTCGGTGATGATCCCCCAGCACCCGTTCTGACCGTCGATGCGTGGCTCGAGCACGGCCGTGGCGTCGGTCAGGTGGTCACCGGTCTCGGCGTCGTGGATGGCGGTCGGTCCTCGGTAGGTCCTCGTTCGCATGTGGGCATCGTCTCGGACGTGTGTGTCGAGACGATGTCCTATGCGGGTCGGTGTGTGAAACGCGATGCCGGCCCGTAGCCTCGTCCCTCGTGGCCACCACCGTCCGCGCCTACCGACACCCTGGTGACTACCGGCTCGTCGACCGTTTCCTGGTCGACCTCCACGAGCCGGGCCCTGCGCTTCCGAACTGGCTACAGCCTCGCTGGGAGTACATGTTCGGCATGGTCGACGACTGGGACGTCGACCTGGCGGGTATCGGCATCGCCGAACGGTCCGGGTCGGTGGTCGGCGTCGTGCACCCCGAGTCACGCGACGACGAGGTGTACCTCCAGGCACGGCCGGGGGACCGGGAGGTCCGGGAGGTGCTCGTCGACTGGCTCGACGACCATCTCGGCGTCGAGCGGGATGGTCGCCTCGTCCACGGCGTCTTCGCCGACGATGCCGACCAGGACCTCCGGTCGGTGCTCGAGGAGCGGGGTTTCCGTCCCACGGATCGAGGTGAGCGGCAGGCGTGGCGCCCGCTGGTCGACCCCCTGCCGCACCCACCCCTGCCTGCGGGGTACCGGCTTGCCAGCCTCGCCGACGACAACGACCTGGACCGCCTCGACCGGGTGCTGTGGCGGGGCTTCGACCACCCCGGTGAGTCCCCCGGCTGGCGAGCGAACGGCCGTGACCTGGCGCAGGCGACACCGAACTACCGGCTCGATCGCAATGTCGTGGTCGTCGCCCCGAGCGGCGAGTTCGCCGCCTTCGCCGGGATCTGGGTGGTCCCCGAGCACCGGGTGGCTTACGTCGAACCGGTGGCCACCGATCCCGACCACCGTCGGTTGGGCCTCGGCAGCGCCGCCGTCACCGAGGCGCTGCGGCGCGCCCGCCAAGCGGGTGCCCGGGAGGCCTGGGTCGGCTCCGGCCTCGACTTCTACCGGGCACTCGGGTTCTCGGTGCGGTCCCGGTCCACGCTCTGGGAGCGGACCACGCCCCGGGATTCGGGATCTCACCGGTGACAGGAAGGCCCCCTCGGCGCGACAATGGGAGGTGGTGGAAAGGAGCGCGATGCGTGATCGCCGATCGCCATCGGGTGGCGGCATGGCCACTTCTCGTCGCTGGCTTCGCGGGTTGGTGGGTGCCGCCATCGGCTTGATCGTCGGGGCGATCGTCGCCGTGAACGTGCAGATCTTCTCGGGGGTGACGGACGGCTATCAGGCGTCGCTCGCCGACGTCTGGGACCACTCGCCGTTCGTCGCCCTGGTGATCGTCGGCCTCTGGGTCGCCGGCCCGACCATCGGGGTCTGGTTCGCCCTGCGTCGGACCTCCTAGGCCCCGAGGTCCCGCTCCACGGCGTCGAGGATCAGTTTCAGGCCGAACTCGAACTCGGTGTACTCGGCCTCGCCGGCCACGGCGTGCCACTCGATGTGGGCGATGAGGTGGGGGTACCGGCCGGGTGGGAGCGTGGCGACGAACGCCCGAGCCGTCTCGGCCTCGTCCTCGGGCGCGATGGTGTAGCTGACGTCCCGCAGGCTCGTGCCGACGATGTGGGCGTCGAGGGCGTGGAAGGCGTAGTGCACCATCTCGGCCGAGGCCCCCGAAGAGGCCAGGACCGAGAGGATGGCGTCCATGAACCCGAGGCGGTGGGGGCCGACGTGGTCGGGGGTCATCATGAGGAACCCGGCCCACGGGTGGTTCCTCAGTGATTCGTGGGCCGACGTGGCGGCCCGGCCGAGCTCCTCCCGCCAATGGCCGGCGGGGTCGGGGAGGGTGAACTCGGCGGCGACGCGGTCGACGATGCCCGAGATGAGGTCGTCCTTGTTGTCGACGTGGTTGTAGAGCGACATCGCCTCGACGCCGAGTGCCTGGCCGAGCTTGCGCATCGAGAGTGCATCGAGACCGTCGACGTCGACCATCGCCAGGGCGGCCTCGAGCACTCGGTCCCGGCTGAGGGGCTCTCGGGTGCGATCGGTTGGGGGAGCGGGTTCGCTTGACATGCTTACGCCGTATGTATACGTTGTAAGCATACAGTGTACATGACCGTGGATCCACCGGGCAACCCCCGGGATGGCTCGGCGGTCCGGGAGGAACCGATGACCGAGGAACGACCGACCCCCAGAGCCGCCGAGCGCACGGCGCCCACCATGCGAGCGATGGCCCAGGATCGCTACGGGGATCCCGCCGAGGTGCTCTCGCTCGTCGAGGTGCCGGTTCCCGAGGTGGGGCCCGAGACGGTCCTCGTCCGGGTCGAGGCGATCTCGCTGAACGCCTACGACTGGCACATGGTCGCCGCGTCCCCATCCTTCATCCGGCTGGCCGGCGCCGGCTTCTCGAAGCCCAAGCACCCGATCGCCGGCGCCGATCTCGCCGGGGTCGTCGAGGCGGTGGGCGACGCCGTCACCGAGTTCGCCCCCGGCGACCGGGTCGTCGGCTGGCACGCGGGGACCGCCGCCGAGTACGTCGCCGCCACCGAGCGGACCCTCGTCCCGGTACCCAAGGACGTCGACCTCCACCAGGCGGCCGCGGTCCCGATGGCGGGCATGACCGCGCTGCAGGGCCTCCGCGACCACGGTGGCGTGGACGCCGGATCCAACGTGCTCATCCTCGGCGCCTCGGGTGGCGTGGGCCAGTTCGTCGTCCAGATCGCCAAGGCACTCGGGGCCCGGGTGACCGGGGTCTGCGGCACCCACAACGTCGAGACGGTGCGCGCCCTCGGTGCCGACCGGGTCGTGGACTACTCGACGACCGACGTCCACTCGCTCGGCGACCGCTTCGACGTGGTCGTCCACGTCGGCGGGGAGTACCCGCTGCGGAAGTTGCGACCGATCATGACCGATGACGGGACTCTCGTGTTGGTCGGCTCCGACGAGGGGGGCTCCCTCCTCGGGCCGGCCCGGTTCCTCTTCGGACAGGTGGTCCGATCGTGGTTCACCTCCCAGTCGGTCGCCCAGTTCACGGCGACGAACCGCAAGGCCGACCTCGAGGTGTTGGTGGGGATGCTCGCCGACGGGACGCTCCGGGTGGCGATCGACCATGTCTCGCCACTGGCCGAGACCGGCCGTGAGATCGCCTACCTGCGGGAGGGCCACGCCCGCGGCAAGGTCATCATCGAGGTGGGGGCCTGACATGCCCATCGTGTACGCCGTCGTCGGTGGGCTGGTCGTCCTGGCCGGCGTCTTCGTGGTGGGGATGCGGATGCAGTGGGCGCCGGTCACCACGGCGGTCCGCCGGATGAACAAGCGGTTCATGAACCCTCGGCAGATGCGGACGGCCGGCCAACCGGGCGCCTACGCCGGGATCGTCCGCCATGTGGGCCGCTCGTCGGGCGCCGCCTACGAGACCCCGGTTGGGATCGAGGAGACCCCCGACGGGTTCGTCGTCGCCCTGCCGTATGGCACGACCGCCGATTGGCTCAAGAACGTGCTCGCCGCCGGCTCGGCCGAGCTGGTGCGCGATGGCGCGACCCACGGCGTCGACCGACCCCGGGTCGTGGGACCCGATGAGGCACTCGAGTACTTCCCCGAGGGGGAGCAGCGGACGTTCCGGACGATGCACGTGGACGAGTTCCTGCTGCTTCGGCGAGTCGAGGCCCAGGGGTGACCGATCCGCCGGTCGACGTCCGCATCGTCGTGGGCCTCGACTGGAACGCCCTCATCGATTGGTTCGCGTGGACGTGGTGAGGTTCAGCCCAGCCAGCGGTCGACGAGGCCGGCCTCCAACAGGATGATGAGCACCGAGAGCACCCACATGATCGGGTGCACCTCCCGCACCTTCCCGCTCACGGCCATGATGAGCGTGTAGGCGATGATGCCGAGGCCGATCCCGAACGTGATCGAGTAGGTGAACGGCATGCCGACGATCGCCAGGAACGCCGGGATCGCCACCCGGTAGTCCGACCAGTCGATCTTGGCCGCCCCCGTCATCATCATCGCCCCGATCACGATGAGTGCCGCCGAAGTGGCGACGCCGGGCACGGCCTGGGCGACGGGAGCGAACACCGTGCCGAGCAGGAAGAGGCCGGCGACGACGACGGCCGTGAGCCCGGTCCGGCCACCATCCTCGACGCCGGCGGCCGACTCGATGTAGGTGGTCGTCGACGAGGTCCCGAGCGCCGCTCCGACCGCGGTGGCGGCCCCGTCGGCCGAGAAGGCCGCCCGGGGGGCGGCGATGTTGCCCTCCTTGTCGAGCATCCCGGCCTTGTCCGTCAGGCCGATGAGGGTGCCCGCCGTGTCGAAGAAGTCCACGAACAGGAACGTGAAGACGACGGCGACGACGCCCAGTCCGAGGGCGGCACCGATGTCGAGGGCGCCGATGAGCTCGCCCGGCCAGGTGAACCCGACGACGCCGCCCGGGAAGCCCCCGAAAGGCCCGAGGCCCTCGGGGCCCGGATACACCGGCGCCCGGGAGATGATCGCCACCGCGGTGGTGGCGACGATGCCGATGAGGATCGCTCCCTTCACCCGCAGTGCCAGGAGCGCACCGGTGAGGACGAGCCCGCCGAGCGCCAACCACGGGCCCCAGCCCGAGAAGTCCCCGATCGTCACGAGCGTGGCCGGGTCGGCCTGGATGAAGCCGGCACCGGAGAAGCCGATGATGGCCAGGAAGGCGCCGATGCCGGCGGTGATGGCGTACTTGAGGGGGAGCGGGATGGCGTTGATGACCCACTCCCGGATCCCCGTCAAGGAGATGACGAGGAAGAGGATGCCCGACAGGAACACGGCACCGAGCGCCGTCTGCCAGGGAATCCCCAGGGTGAGCACGACGGTGAAGGTGAAGTAGGCGTTGAGTCCCATGCCCGGCGCGAGGGCGAAGGGCAGGTTGGCCCACAGGCCCATCACGAGCGTCCCGAACGCAGCGGCGAGTGCCGTGACCGTCACCAACTGGGGGACGGCGTCGGGCACGTCGATGGCGTTCGAGAGGATGAGCGGGTTGACGATGAGGATGTAGGCCATCGCCAGGAAGGTCGTGATGCCGGCCCGTACCTCGGTGCCCACCTTCGAGCCCCGCTCACTGATCCGGAAGAAGCCGTCGAGGCCACCCTCCGTCCGCCGCCGCTCCGTCGTTGCCATGCCCAGCCTCCGCTCGTGAACGGCCGGAAACCTAGTCATGGCCGCGGGGCGGCGTCCCGGCGAACTCGGCGGGAGTCGTGCGCCGGCCGGTACGGTGGTGGGATGGACGACGACTCCATTCCGGACGGCCTCCCGGTGCCGTTCTCGCTCCACGTCGACCTGCTCGACCGCATGTTGAACTTCGAGCTCGCCGACGACCCCACCTACACGGGCATCGAGGTGCAGCGGTTCGATGACGCGGTACATGGTCGTGGTGTCGCCGTGCTGCTCATGCGTCGGCAGGATGGGCGGGTCGACGTCCACCACGAGCCGGGCCTCCGCCTCGACCAGGCGGGCTACGAGATCGGCGGCGGCCTCCGGGAGTGGCGCACCACCGAGTTCGACGTCGCCCGCTTCGAGGTCACCCCACGCGGAGTCGACTTGGCGGTCGCCTTCGACGACGTGGAGGGTCGGCGCATCGAGGTCCGGGTCGGCGACCGCACCCGGCGGCCGCGCCGGACCGCGGCCTTCCTGGCGCCGATGGGGGCGGAGATCGCCAAACCCCAATCCCTTCCGCTCGTCTGGATGGCGAGCTTCGACCTGCTGCGGCGCCGCGGTCCGAAGCCGGTCATCTCGATCGATGGCCGGGCGGCCTCACCCGGGCGCCTGCCCGCGGAGTGGCTGCTGCGCCGGCGGCTGATCAAGGTCGCCACCGACCTCTGCATCGTGTACCTGAACGAAGCGGGGGACCGTTCGACCGCCACGGTGGGTGACCCGGTGCTCGGCTCCGACGGCCTCGAGGCGGTCACCGCCTCGGCCGGTGGCCATGACGTGGTGCTCGGATTCGACCCACCGTTCCCGGCCGGGTCGGTCCGTGGCGAAGCGCCCGCCATCGGCCACTGGCACCTGGAGATCGACGAGGCGCCGGTGGTCGGCGGTACCTGGCAGGCCGAGCCCGTCGGCGACGGGACGGTGGGCGTCACGGTCGAGGTCACGAGGGGGTGGGAGCCGACGGGCCTGCCGGGACTCATGGCGGTCGTGACCCGGGTCGTCCCGGTGTTCCGCCGGTGGCCGACCACCTACCGGTGGATGGGCACGGTCACGCCCGGCGAGGAGCCACGGGCCGAAGGTCGGTGGGAGCGCACGGGCGCCGATCTGGCGCAGTCCTACCGGTCGATGACCGGGTCCGGGTGAGCGACGGGGCGTAGGCTCGCCGGTCGTGACGGATCCGATCCAACGGATGGAGGGGTTGATCGGGGCATGGGGGCCCGACGACCGGCGCACGTTGTTCGCCACGGCCTACGCCACGATGACGACGAACATGCTCGGCGCCCTCGGCTCGGGGACCTTCGTCGACGACGACTGGGTCGAGCGCCTGCTCCACCGGTTCGCCGACTACTACTTCGATGCCGTCGACGCCTACGCCGCGGCCCCCTCGGGATGCCCGGGCCCGTGGTGTCGGGCCTTCGACGCCTCCGGGGACCACGACCTCCACCCTTTGCGGACGCTGTTGCTGGGCATCAACGCCCACATCAACTACGACCTCGTGTTCACGTTGCGTGATGTCCTCGAGCCCTGGGATGCCCTCGACCCGTCGGCTCGGGAGGCGAGGCGCCGGGACCACGAATCGGTCAACGACGTCATCCGGGCGACGGTCGATGCGGTGCAGGACGGGGTCGTGGCACCGGTCGCCCCCGAGATGGGGGTCCTCGACCGTCTGCTGGGACCGGTCGATGAGTGGGCGTTCTCGGCTCTCATCGCCGACTGGCGGTCGGATACGTGGGTCGACGCCGTCGCGCTGTTGGAGGCGCCGCCGGCGGATCGTGCCGCCATCGAGTGGCGGATCGAGCGGCGAGCGTTGGCCGTGGCGGACCGACTGGCCGGGAGCGGGGCCCGCTGAGCGCCCGACGACGCAGCCGGGAATCGTCGATACTCTGGGGAGTATGAGCGACGAAGAACTCATCGAAATCTACCGAGAGGCGAAGACGATCGCGGTCGTCGGGGCCTCGTCGAACCCCGAGAAGCACGCCCATCGGATCCCGGCGTACCTCCAATCCGTGGGCTACCGAATCATCCCGGTGAACCCGACGGCCGACGAGCTGTTCGGCGAGAAGGCCCTTGACTCGCTCGACGAGGTGGACGAACCGGTCGACGTCGTCGACGTGTTCCGCCCGTCCGACCAGACCCCGCCCATCGCCCGCCAGGCTGCCGCCATCGGCGCCAAGGTGCTGTGGTTGCAGGAGGGCATCTCGTCGGACGAGGCCGAGGCAATCGCATCCGAGGCCGGCATGACGGTGGTGATGGACCGGTGCATGGGGGCGACCCACGAACGGCTGGCCGACCGGATCTGACGGTTCGTCGCCGAGGTGGTCGCCCACGACTTGGCCGACCACGCCGATGCCGTTCTCGTCGAGTTGGTCTGACGGCTTCTCCATCCGGCGACTTCGTCGGCTGGGTCCCGTGTCCGCGGGCCGTCGTCACCATATCCGGGCCGATCGGAAGGGCACGGGCGTCCCGGGACCGCTGAGCCGCCATGCCATGGGCCGCCGCGCCGCCGGTGTGCCCGGCCCACCGATAGGGTGCAGTCATGCCCGTCTACATGGACATGCACCCTGACCTCGGCGAAGCGACCGAGGAGGACATCCAGGCGGCCCATCGACGGGACCTCGACATCCAGGAACAGTTCGGCGTCCGGTTCCTGACCTACTGGTTCAACCAGCCCGATGGCCACGCCTTCTGCCTCGTGGAGGCGCCCGACAAGGAGTCGGCCATCGCCTGCCACAAGGCCTCGCACGGGCTCGTCCCCCATGAGATGGTCGAGGTGGAGCGACCCACCGTCAGCCGGTTCATGGGTGACTGGGAGGCCAACGCCCCCGACATCGCCCGAATCGACGGGCCGGGGACGGCGGTCGACACGGGCCTCCGGGCGATCATGTTCACCGACCTCGAGGGATCCACCGAAGCCAGCAGCCGTCACGGCGACGGCCATGCCCTCGCCGTCGTGGATCGCCACGACCGGATCGTGCGAGACGCCCTGGCGGCATCGGGTGGTCGTGAGGTCAAGCACACGGGTGACGGCATCCTGGCGTCCTTCAGCTATGTCAGCCGGGCCGTCGACTGCGGTCTCGACATCCAGCGGGCCTTCGCCGAGATCGACGATGATCGCCCCGGCAGTCGGGTTCGCATCGGGATCAGTGCCGGCGAGCCCGTCGACCGCTCCGCCGACCTGTACGGTGCCGTGGTCAACCTCGCCGCCCGGATCTGTGGCCATGCCGAACCCGGGCAGGTGCTGGTCTCGGCTGCGGTCAAGGAGCTCGCCATCGGGAAGGGTGTGGCCTTCGTCGATCGGGGTCCGATCGCACTCAAGGGGTTCGACGACCCGGTACGTCTGTACCAGGTCGGGTCCCAGGACTGACGCCACGAGCGAAAGGGCGGCTTTCGCCCGCACCTCCGCAACCGCCCCTCCTACCGTGGCCGGATGGCGATCGGTGGCGTTGACTGGGACGACTTCTACGAGGCGGTGGCCGGCCGACCGCCCCGCGACGAGACCACCCGGGCCATCGCGGCCGGCCCGCCGGGGTTCGCCGTCGAGTTGGGGTGCGGTGATGGCATCGACACGACCGCCCTCCTCGCAGCGGGCTGGGAGGTGCTGGCCATCGACGCCGAGCCCAGTGCCATCCGGCGGGTGCGAGACCTGACCGCCGGCCACGGGACCGTCGCCACCGAGGTCGCCCGGTTCGAGGACCTCGATGACCTGCCGCCGGCCGACCTGGTACTCGCCTCCTACACCCTCCCGTTCTGCCCGCCCGACGCCTTCGGACGCCTGTGGGCGACGATCGCCGCCGCGCTCGAGGGCGGTGGGCGGTTCTCCGGCAACTTCTTCGGCCCCCACGACTCCTGGTTCGGGTCGCCCGGCCTCACGTTCCACACCAAGGACGATGTGGCGCAGTTGTTCGAGGGGTTCGCCATGGAGTTCTTCGAGGAACTGGACGAGGGGGGTTCGACGGCCGACGGCAGCGACAAGCACTGGCACGTCATGTCGGTGATGGCGACGAGGGCCTGATCGGTGGCAGCCGGCCGACCAGGCCGGCCTGCGGCGGGTACGGTCATCGAGACCGACCGGTCCAGCGAGGAGGCGAAACGTGAACGTACCGTGTGAGCACCTGGCCGAACTGCCCGACACCCCGATCCCCGAGGGTGGATGCGTCGAGTGCCTCGCCATCGGTGGCACGTGGGTCCACCTCCGCCACTGCCCGGCGTGCGGCACGACGCGGTGCTGCGACTCGAGCCCCAACCGACACGCGTCCAAGCACGCCGCCGCCGACGGCCACCCCGTGGTCCGGTCCGCCGAGCCGGGCGAGACGTGGGCGTGGTGCTACGTCGACGAGGTGCTCCACGATCCGGCGCGGGCCTAGGCAGTCCGAGCCGATGGCCCCTCGTTCGCCCGCTCGCCCACATCCTCGAGGGTGATGGAGCCCTTCCGCTTCCTCTTCATGGCCGACTGCCAACTCGGCTGCTACGCGACCTTCTCGGGGGCCGACGAGGCGGCCATTGCCGGCTTTGCCGGGCGCGGCATGCAGGTGGAGTCGTCACCGGCGACGTCCGGGTTCGAGTGGGATGCCACGCGCCTGCGCGAGGCGGTGGCGGCGACGAACCGTCTGGCTCCCGAGTTCGTGGTCATGGGCGGTGACATGGTCGACGACGCCGCCGACGACGCGCAGTACGCAGCCGTCCGATCGATCACGGCCGACCTCGAGGTGCCGATGCACTGGGCACCCGGCAACCATGACGTGGCCTGGGACGCCCGCACCCCCACCGAGGACAGCCTCGCGGCCTACCGGGACCGGTTCGGGCCGAATCGCTACTCCTTCACGCACCGGGGCGTGGGGTTCGTGGTCATCGACACGACTCTGTGGGGTCGGCCCGAGCAGTTGCAACGTCAGGCCGCCGACCAGGTGACCTGGCTCGAGCGGACCCTGGGTGAGCTCCGATCCGGCGGGGTCGGCCGCATCCTGGCCTTCGGCCACCACCCGCCATTCCTGGAGTCGGCGGCCGAGGAGGACACCTACTGGACGATCCCCACCGGGCACCGGCGCACGCTGGTCGACCTGCTGGTCGGCCACGAGGTGCAAACGATGTTCTGCGGGCACTGGCACCGCAACGGCGGGGCGACCGACGAGGGACTCGAGGTCGCCGTCACCGGTCCGGTCGGCTACCCGCTCGGTGCCGACCCCTCGGGGTTTCGGATCGTCGACGTCGCGGCGGACGACGTCCGCCACCAGTACGTCTCGTTGGAGGAGGTGTGAGCGTGTCGGGGCCACCGAGGCAGAAGAAGCCGATCATCCTCGCGGTCGACGACGACCCCCAGGTCCTGTCGGCGGTGCGCCGCGACCTTCGAGCCCGCTACGCCGCCGACCATCGGATCCTCGCCGCCCCGAGCGGCGCCGACGCGCTCGCCACGATCGAGGAACTGCACCGTCGGGGTGAGGACGTCGCCGTCTTCCTGGTCGACCAACGGATGCCCGAGATGGTCGGCACGCAGTTCCTCCTCGCCGCCATCCCGCACTTCCCCGACGCCAAGAGGGTGCTGCTCACCGCCTATGCCGACACGGATGCGGCCATCGCCTCGATCAACGAGGTCGGGCTCGACCACTACCTGTTGAAGCCCTGGGACCCGCCCGAGCACAACCTGTACCCGGTCATCGACGACCTGCTCGGTGACTGGCTCGCCGGCCACCGGCCCGCCTTCGAGGGGATCACCGTCGTGGGTGCGCGCTGGTCGCCGTCCACCCACGACACGAAGGACTTCCTCGCCAAGAACCAGATCCCGTACCGCTTCCTCGACATCGACCGTGATCCCGAAGCTTCGGCTCTGGCGGGAGACCGGTCGTTGCCCGTCGTCATCTTCCCCGATGGCGAGGCACTCTCGGCACCCGACCATCGCACCATGGCGTCCAAGGCCGGACTCAGCGTCGAGGCAACGGAGCCGATCTACGACGTCGTCGTCATAGGCGCCGGCCCCGCTGGATTGGCTGCCGGCGTCTACGGCGCGTCGGAGGGCCTCCGCACGCTGGTCATCGAGCGAGCCGCCACCGGCGGCCAGGCGGGCCAGAGCTCGCGGATCGAGAACTACCTCGGGTTCCCGAAGGGCATCAGCGGCGCCGACCTCACCCGTCGCGCCACCGCCCAGGCCCAGCGCCTCGGCGCCGAGATCGTCACGGCGGCCGACGTCGTGGGCATCGACGTCGAGGGCACGACCAAGGTGGTGCGCCTCGGCGAGGGCTCGTCGGTGAGCACCAAGGCCGTGGTGGTCGCCTCGGGCATGACGACGCGTCGCCTCGACATCCCCGGAGGCCAGCGGTTCGGCGGCGCCGGCCTGTACTACGGGGCGACCTCCGCCGAGGCGGCCACCTACCGGGACGAGGACGTGTTCGTGGTCGGCGGGGCCAACTCCGCCGGGCAGGCGGCCATGATGTTCTCGGCGGTGGCCCGATCGGTGACGATGGTCGTCCGCGGCGAGGTCTCGGCGAAGATGTCCAGCTACCTGATCGACCAGATCGCCGCCACCCCGGTCATCGAGGTACTCGAGCAGACGATCATCGGCGAGGTGCTCGGCGACGAGCACGTCGAAGGACTGCGGCTCGTCGACCGCACGACCGGCACCGAGGTGGTGCGGCCGGGGAGCGCCGTGTTCGTGTTCGTGGGGGCGGTGCCCCACACCGATTTCCTCCGCGAGGTGGTGGCGCTCGACGACCACGGCTTCGTGGTGACGGGCCCCGACCTCGCCACCCTCGAGGGGACCCGCCACACCTGGCCTCTCGATCGTCCGCCCTACCTGCAGGAGACGAGTACTCCCGGCATCTTCGCCGCCGGTGACGTGCGGTCCGGCGTCGTGCGCCGGGTGGCGTCGGCGGTCGGGCAGGGGTCGACGTGCATTTCGATGGTCCACCGGTACCTCGAGGGGGTGTGAGCGTGTTCGAACGGCTTCGCAGCATCCCCCTCTTCGCCGAGCTCGCCGAGTCCGACCTCCGGCGCATCTGCGCCGACGTGTCCGAGATCGAGCTTGCCCCCGGCGAGGTGCTGTTCTCCGAGGGCGACGAGGGGGATGCGGCCTTCCTGATCGTCGGGGGTGAGGTCGAGGTGGTCGTCGACGACGGTCGCCGGGAGACCCGTCTGGCGGGGCGG
>JBFLKR010000263.1:0-4476 GCA_040883295.1 Acidimicrobiia bacterium | reverse complement strand
CGGGGCCATCCGATGCCCGCGCCCAGGCGCTCGCCGCCATCGCCGACCGCACGGTCGCCGCCCAGACGAGCCTGTCCCGCCTCGAGGCGACGGCGACCACCGAGGCCGCCCGCGGCACCGTGGTGGCCACGGCCGACGCCCTCTCGGCACTCCGTCGTGCCTTCGACGGGTACGTGGCCGCCCGAGCGAGATCGATCGCCGGCGAGGGCACCGACCTCGGCGAGGCCGCCGCCCAGCTCGACACCGCTCGACGGGTGTCGGGCGCGGCGCTCGAGTCGATCCGGAGCCTCTGAGGGCGAGGCGCCCGGCAAGACCGCCCGCCGGACCGTGGGCTCCCAGACACGCCCAGCGTTCGATGCGGCCCACACGTTCCCGCTCGGACCTGCGTGGGAACCCTGGGTTCGCCGTCACACGACGCCGAGCCACTCCCAGATCCGGGTGACGACGATCACCAACAACACGATGCCGACGAGGTCGAGGACGATGCCCCGACGGAAGACCTCTCCCGGGGTGAAGAGCCCCGTCGAGTAGGCGACCATCGTCGGCGGGGTGCCGATGACCAACGCGAAGTCGATCGACGAGGCGATGGCGACGATCACCACGAGCGTCACCGGGTTGACGCCCAGCACCCCGGCGAGGGGGATCGCCACCGGGATGAGGATCGCCGCCGAGGCGGTGTTGGACGCCACCGTCGTGAGCACCAGCGTGAGCAGCGCCACCGAGCCGACCGCGACGAGCGTCGGCAACCCGGCCAGCCCGGTCAGTCGGGTCGCCAGGTGGTCGGACGCCCCCGTCGTCACGAGCGCCAGCCCGAGGGTGAGACCCCCACCGAAGGTGAGCAGCGACGGCCACGAGATCCGCTGCAGGTCCACGGGCTCGATCCGCCCGAGCACCGCCAACAGCACGGCCCCGCCCAGCGCCACGATCCCGGGGTGGATGCCGTGGAAGGTCTGGGTCAGCCACCCCACCGCCACCAGCCCGAACACGACCAGCACCGTCACCTGGTCCCGGTCGAGGCGTCCCAGCCGCTCCGCCTCGGCGACCGCCACGCGTCGGACCTCGGCCAGCCGCCCGGGCTCGAGGCGCACGTCGCTGCGCCACCAGAGGTAGGCGGCCATGAGTGGCAGGAACAGCACCACCATCGGCAGCCCGAACGCGAACCACTCCACGAACGAGACCTGCCGGGCCCCGAACCCGTCGAGGAACTCGATGGCGAGCTGGTTGGCGGGCGTGCCGATGGCGCTGCCCACCCCGCCGATCGTCGAGGCGTAGGCGATGCCGAGCACCGCCGCCCGCCGGAACCCGTCGTGGCGGATCGGCGCCGAGACCGCCAGGGCGATCGGCACCAGCACCGCCGCCGCGGCCGTGTTCGACATCCACATCGACAGGAACGCCGCCAACCCGACGAGCACCGCGAAGAGGCTCACCCCCGATCGACCCGCCCGGGCGACGATCGCCACCGAGACGTGATGGTCGAGTTTCGAGCGCCGCATCGCCTCGGCCATGAGGAACCCGGCGAAGAACAGCACGATGATCGGGTTGGCGAACGGGGCGGTCGCCTCCCCGGCAGTGGCGAGCCCGGCGACGACGAGCACCACCGGCACCGCCACCGACGTCACCCACAGTGGGATGATCCCGCTCACCCACAACACCACGACGACACCGAGGAGGGCAAGGACGACCTCGGCCCCCTCGGCGGGCCGGCGGGTGGCCTCGAGGTGCTCCTCGTCGGGGTCCCAGCGGACGACCGGCACCAACTCGTCACGACCATCGGGCAGCGCGAGCGAGAGCGACACCTCGTCGAGGGCAGGGCGGGAGGGGGCAGTGATCTCGGCGGCGATCTCCCCGTCGAGGGACAGGCCCCCCGGGAAGTCGACGGCGAACCCATCCCCGTCGATGCGCGCGGGCTCCGGCGATCCGAACGAGACCGGCCCCTCGGCGACGACGTCACCCCGGAAGGTGAGCATGGCCGTGCCGTCCCCGGCGGGCCAGTCGTCAGGGGCGACGAGCCATCCGGCGATCGCGGCGCCCACGGCGACCAGCGCCACGAGGGGGGCGACCCACCTCGGCGACCCGGTCTGCGCGCCGGTCTCCTCCCCGGTCGGCTCGGTCATGCGACGTCCCTTCCGGGCCCCGAGGCTACGCAGGCGGCGGGGGCGATCCTCCCGTCGGCCACACTGGCACCATGCAGTTGGTCGACCGGTTGGCGAAGACGACGATGCAGGTGCTGCCCGGCGGGGTCGTCTTCCCGGACGGGTTCGGCGACCCCGACCACCTCGATCTCCTCGGGATCGCCGCCGACCCCACCGAGTCGATCCCCGAGCTCGAGGTGCGGTGGTCGCCGCCGGTCGAAGCCGGTGCCGAGCGGCTGTCCCTCGGCACCTTCGTCTCGCCCTGGGCCGACCTGCTCCCGGACGCGGCAGCCACGGGCATGGTCGAGCTCGTGGAGCCGGTCGGCGGCGCTCGACGGCTGGTCGTGCTGTTGCCGGCCTGGGGCCACGAGGACTTCGCCGGGCGACGACAACTCGCCCGGTTGTTGGCCGGCCGCGGCATCGCCGCCGCCTCGCTCATGGTCGCGTTCTACGGTCCGCGACGGGCCCACCCCAACGGCCTCCCGCTCCGCACGGTCGGCGAGTTCGCGCTCCAGGCCCACGTGACCGAGCGCGAGACCCGGGCCCTGCTCGCCGGCTTCCGGGAGACCCACGAGGTGGGCGTCGCCGGGTTCTCCATGGGTGCGGGATACACGGTCGCCACGTCGGTGCTCCTGCCCTGGCCGGCGGCCACCACACCGCTGGCCGCGGCGCCGTCGCCGGCGCGGACGTTCACCCGGGAGATCCTCGGGGCTCGGCTCGCCGATCGCTTCGACGAGGCGGCGCGGCAACGGTTGTTCGAGCTGCTCGACACCCCGAGCGCCCTCCACTCGGAGCCACTCCCCCACCACGCGGCGGCGGTGCTGGTGACGGCGGAGGAGGACGGGTTCGTGGTCTCGGAGGAGGCGCACGTCCTCCACGCCCACTGGCCGGGCTCGGAGCTCCGGGTGCTCCCGGGGGGTCACGCCACGATGTGGTTCCTGCGGAAGCCGGCCCTGGCCGACGCCATCGCCCACACGTTCGACCGTACCTGGGGTACCCCGACGTCCTGAACCCTGGGCTCGCTGCCGTCGAGTCGACGCGCTCCGGCCCCGAGAACCCCCTGACCCGGCGTCGCGAACCCTGGGTTCGCCACCGCGACCCTGACGGGTCTCGGGGGGACTCGGGGGAGAACCGGGGGGACCCCCGATGGCGAGGGCCGGGCCGATGGGCGCACGATGGGGGCACACATCCCGACGGAAACAGGAGCCACCGACATGACCACCACCGACACCATCGCCGTGACCCGCGAGTCCCAGGACTGGGCGGTCGCCGCCCACCTCTCGGCCTTCGTCGGGTTGTTCGGCATCCCGTCGCTGCTCGGCCCGCTCGTCGTCTGGCTCGTCCGCCGCGACGACGCCTACGTCGAGTCGCAGGCTCGCGACGCCCTCAACTTCAACCTGTCGTTCCTGCTGTACGGGCTCGTCTCGGCGCTGGCCGTCATCGTCCTCGTGGGGCTCGTGGCCCTGCCGATCGTCGCGATCACCTGGTTCGTCCTCGTGATCGTCGCCTCGGTCGCCGCCTCCCGCGGCGAGGCGTACCGGTACCCGTTCACGATCGAGTTCGTCCGCGGCTGAGCACCACCCCGGGCCGCCCGGGACCACCCGGGCGGCCCCGCCGCGCTCAGCCCCGCTCGCCCACCAGCACCGTCGAGCTCCCATTCGGGCGCAGGAGGGCGATGAGCAGGCGGTCGTCGGGCAGGACCACGGCCCGGGCCTGCTCGTCGGCGCCGAGCCAAAACGGGGGCATCGGCAGCTCCTCCCACGTCGATCCGTCATCGGACACCAGGATCGGCGGGCGGGACCGCAGGGCGAACACGGACGCACTCCACCACCGCTCGCCGTTCCAGCGGGGCAGGGCGGGGAGGTCGGGAGCCGTGCCCCACCCACCGCCGTCGGGGCGGGCGAATCGACGGCAGTCGGAGCCACGGCAGGCCTCGACGAACGCCCACCCTGGCCCCCAGGTCGTGATCACCGTGGCCGGGTGCTCGTCCTCCATCTCGATCGTCCCGACCGGCTCGAAGGATCCCGAGCCATCCCACCGGTAGACGAGCACCCGCTCGTACGAGGGGGCGAAGCCGAACACGCCGTCGCCGGTGACGGCCACCGCCGAGACGAGTTCGTGGACGTTCCACGGTTCGCCGGGCGCCGGACGGCTCCACACCCGGTCCCCGGCATCGACGAACAGGGACCCGTCCAGCTCGGCGACGGCCTCGGGTGGACGCCGGCCCGGCTCGGGCACGAGGTCGGTGTCGCGGCGCTCGCCGGTGGTCGGGTCGACCACGACGGTGCCGAGGGCCCCGCCCGAGCGCCCCACCACCCGCACGGCCCCGTCACCGTCCACCGTG
>JBFLKR010000262.1:0-3762 GCA_040883295.1 Acidimicrobiia bacterium | reverse complement strand
CTCCGCCCCCCTTGGGCGCGCCGGACCTGGGGAGCTGTCACCCACCGACTCGTGAATTCTTGGTGGGATGGCGCCTGGGTCGAACTCGTCGTGTGGGGGGGCGCGGCCCGGCCGGCCCGCCCTCACGGCGCTCAGGGCAGGTAGATGGCGGTCGCCTCGGTGATCACACCGTCGTCGACCGTCACCTCCATGGCGACGGGCGTGCCCGGCACGATCCCGTAGACCGGGGCACCGGTCCAGGTGTCGTCATGGAGGGCCGCCAGGCCCTCGACTCCCACCTCGACCAGGCCGCTGGTGTCGTCACCCGGGATGACGAGGATGCGGGCGTCCTCGGCTGCCGACAGGAGCTCGTAGCGGCGGTCCGGGTTGTCGATGAACACGTCGTTGGGCAGGTCCTCGCCCTCACCGATGACACCGGCATCGATGGCCGCCTGACGGGCGGCCTCCCCGGTGAGCAACTCGGCGAGGTCGACGCCGAGCACGATGGCGCCGCTCTCGTCGGTGCCGACCGTGACGAAGGCGAACCAGTCGCCGTCGGCGATCACCGGCGTCTCGATCGGTCCTTGGGCCGGTTCGTCGACGGCGCCGCGGACCGGGACGAAGATGGCGATCCCGAGCGCGACGACGCCGACCGAGAGGACGACGAAGCCCACGAGGATCCCGAGGACCCACTTCGTGGTGGTGGACATGGTGCGTGGTTCCTTCCGGAGGGCCGGTCCCATCCGGGCCGGCCACCGCTTGGTTGACCCGCATTCGACGTCCAGCACGGCACCTCGGTTCCCGGCGGCGGGACCCCGTTGACTTAGCGCGCTAACACGCTACTGTGCTGCCACGCAAACACACCGCCTCCTCCGGAGACCGCATGACCACCCGAGCCGACGACTGGCAGACCGAGGGCACCGAGGCCCTCGCCGAGGCGATCCTCGCCCTCGAGACCGTCGAGGACGTCCAGGCGTTCCTGCGCGACGTCTGCACCCTGCGCGAGCTCACCGAACTGGCCAGCCGGTGGCAGATCGCCCAGCTGCTCGACCAGGGCCTCCCCCAGCGGGAGATCGCCGATCGGGTCGGGGCGTCGACGGCCACCGTCACCCGGGTCAACCAGTGGCTCCACCACGGGACCGGCGGCTACCGACTCGTCCTCGACCGACGGAAGGTCTGACCATGCGCCTCGCCGTGCCCTCCAAGGGCCGGCTCCGGGAGGGAACGCTCGTCCTCCTCCGCGACGCCGGCCTCCAGTTCGAATCCACCGACCGGGCCCTCGCCGTGCCCGTCCGCAACGCCGACCTCGAGCTCTTGTTCGTCCGCACCGACGACATCCCCGAGCTCGTCACCGACGGCGTCGCCGACCTCGGCATCACCGGCCAGGACCTCCTCGCCGAGTTCGGCGCCGACCTGCCCGAGCTCGTGGAGCTCGGCTACGGCAAGTGCCGCCTCGTCGCCGCCGTGGCCCGCGACGACGACGCCGAGAAGCTCGAGGACCTCGCCGGCCGCCGCCTCGCCACGAGCCACCCCAACGCCACCCGCCGGGCCCTCGCCGACCGCTCGATCGACGCCACGGTCGTCCCCCTGCGCGGCTCGGTGGAGGTGGCCCCCAAGCTCGGCGTGGCCGACGCCATCGTCGACCTCGTGTCGTCGGGCTCGACGCTGCTCCAGAACGACCTCCGCGAGGTCGGCACGCTGCTCGCCAGCCAGGCCGTGCTCGTCGCCACCGAGGAGCGGGCGGCCACCGCCGACGTGCAGCGCCTCGCCACCTCGCTGTCGTCGGTGGTGCAGGCCCGCCGCCAGCGCTACGTGCTCCTCAACGCCCCCGCCGAACGGGTGGAGGACATCGTCGCCCTCATGCCCGGCCTCGCCAGCCCCACCGTGGTACCGGAGGCCAACTCGGCGTGGGTGGCGATCCACTCGGTCGTCGAGCGGGACGCCGTCTGGGACCTGCTCCCCAAGCTGCGCGCCGCCGGCGCCACCGGGATCCTCGTGCTCCGCATCGAGCAGATGGTGGAGTGATGGACGTCGCCCGCCTCGACCTCGCCACCGCCGACCCCGCCGCCGTCCGCCGGGTGCTGGTCCGCTCCGCCGTCCCCGACGCCGGGGTGCGGTCCGGCGCCGCCGACGTCTGCGAGGACGTCCGCATCCGCGGCGACGCCGCCCTCCGGGAGTACTCCGACCGCTTCGGCGGCGGCCGCCCCGGCGACCTGCGGGTGGGCCGCGACGAGATGGACGCCGCCCTTCGTTCGACGCCCGACGACGTGGTCGCCGCCATCGACGCTTCGATCGGCGCCGTGGAGGCCGCCCACCGGGCTCAGCTCCCCGAGCCGCTCACCGTCTCCACCGCCGAGGGCGTCACCATCGAACGCCGCTGGTCGCCGCTGCGGCGAGTCGGCGCCTACGTGCCGGGCGGCAAGGCCGCCTACCCCTCGACGCTCATCATGACGGTCGTCCCCGCCCGGGTCGCCGGGGTGCCCGAGGTCGTGGTGGCCTCCCCCGCCGCCGAAGGCGCCGCCCAGCCGGTGCTGCTGGCCGCCGCCGCGCTGTTGGGCGTCGACGAGCTGTACCTCATGGGCGGCGCCCAGGCCGTCGCAGCCCTCGCCCACGGCACCGAGTCGATCCGCCCCGTGCAGAAGATCGTCGGCCCCGGCAACCAGTGGGTGACCGCCGCCAAGCTGGCCGTGTTCGGCGCCTGCTCGATCGACCTCCCGGCCGGCCCCTCCGAGGTCCTCGTCGTCGCCGACGAGACCGCCGACCCGACGCTCGTGGCCGTCGACCTGCTCTGCCAGGCCGAGCACGGCCCCGACTCCCCCGCCGTGCTCGTCACCACCGACCCCACCCTCCCCGACCGGGTCGCCGCCGAGATCGACCGCCTGCTGCCCGACCTCGCCCGCTCGGAGATCCTCGGCAAGGCACTGTCCGACCACGGCCTGTTCGTCACGGCCCCGTCGATGGAGGCGGCCGTCGAGTTCGCCGACGCCTACGGCCCCGAGCACGCCACCGTCGTCACCGCCGACCCCGAGTGGGTCGTCGACCGCCTGCCGGCGGCGGGGTCGGTGTACGTGGGCGAGTGGGCGCCCGAGTCGGCCGGCGACTACGCCACCGGCGCCAACCACGTCCTCCCCACCGGCGGCCTCGCCGCCGCCGAGGGCCCGCTGTCGGTGGAGGACTTCGGCTCGTGGCGCCAGATCCAGCGCCTCGACCGGGCCGGCCTCGCCGCGATCGCCCCCACCATCACGTCCCTGGCCCGAGCCGAGGGCCTCACCGCCCACGGCCTCGCCGCCTCGATCCGACTGGAGCGCCCATGACCCGTACCGCCACCGTCACCCGCCAGACCGCCGAGACCGACGTGACGATCACGGTCGACCTCGACGGCACCGGCCGCTCCGAGGTCTCGACCGGCGTGCCGTTCTTCGACCACCTGCTGGAGTCGTTCTCGAAGCACTCCCTCATCGACCTCACCGTCGCCGCCGAGGGCGACCTGCACATCGACGACCACCACACCGTCGAGGACGTCGCCCTCGTCCTCGGGTCGGCCCTCGCCGAGGCCCTCGGCGACCGGGCCGGCATCCAGCGCTTCGGCGACGTGGTGGTCATTGCGACCCGACCCGGTCAGGTGGAGGGTGAGGCCCGCCGTGCGGGCGAGGGACTCGATGACGTGGGGATAGTTCTGGGTCGTGAAGGTGCCGATGCGCTCGTTGCGGAGCGGGACGTCGACCACGGCGTACGGGCGGCCGGAGACGTCGATGGCGCAGGTGGCGAGGGCCTCGTCCATGG
>JBFLKR010000261.1:0-15603 GCA_040883295.1 Acidimicrobiia bacterium | reverse complement strand
GAGCCCAGGCCTCGGCCGGGTCCCAGCCGTCGTACTCACCCTTCCAGCCCTGTGGGGCGATGAGGCCCACCTGCATGATCCATCCTCGTGGTCGCGTCTGGGTCCGAGCGTAGGGGTGTCGGACCGTGGCCCCGACGTGACGGCGCCGAAGGGCGTTCCCGTGTCGTCCACCCCTCGTGGTGAAGGCTGAGCGACACCAGGAGGGACCGCGGGCCGGTGTCCGGTCGCAGGTCCCAGGCGAGCGCGGGCCCCGATCGCGCCCGACAGGGTGGTCGAGAAATCAGTAGTCGATCGTTCCGCTCCAGTACCAGGTGGCCCGCCACGGATAGTTGGCGGGATCGAAGTCCCCCGGGAAGCTGATGTACGCCGTCATCTCCCCGCCTCCGGAGGCGCCGGCGAAACGACCGGTGCCGTCGACGATCTCGAAGGAAGTATCGGCGATGATCGTGCTCGGCTGGCCGGGCACCGGGAACGGTGCAGTTCCCGAATAGACGATCTCGACGGTATCTCCGTTGGCTGCCGTCAGGACCATCTCTCCGCCTGTGATGGCCGGTCCGGTCGGGGTGCAGTGCGCAGCGGACATCGGCGTCCGTCCCATGTGGGAAGCGGTTCCGGTGGCCGAGCTCACCGTCTGGAGCCCGATTGGGCACCCCTCTGCCGGAACGAAGGTGACGCCCCCGGCCAGGCTCCCGTGGAAGGGACGGGGGGGCGGGTCGGCCTCGACCGGAAGCGCCAGGGCCCCGGTGGCGAGGACGGCAATGGCGAGTAGCAACGTGAATCGACGCACGAGCCACCACCTCGCTTTCTCCGCCAGCGTCAACGCTTGGCGGACTTCTCATTGTACGACGACCGGAGGTTGGCCGTCCAGGGACACCGGGCCCGGCAACGCCCGAATGGGCCGGTCCGACGTGGCCGAGAGCGCCCCGCCGACAGGTGACCGCCACCGGCCCGACGCCCTGGCGGGTTCGTGTGTCGTCCACCCCCGTGGTGAGGGCTGGGCGACACAGGAACGGGCTGCGGGGCGGCAGTCGGGCTCAGCCGAGGGGCTCCTCGAGCAGGTCGAGGAGGTCCCACTCGATCTCGGCGACCCGTCGGCCGCTGGCGGCGTGGACGAGCGACGTGGAGCGGCCGTCCATCCAGGCGCCCGCTTGGCGTCCGAGGCCGAGGCACCACCACACCGTGCGGGCGATCCGCCACCACTCGAATCGGTCCCGGTCGAACGTCCCGCCCGCCTCCTCGTAGGCCCCCACGAGCACGTCGAGGCCGGCGAGGCCTCCCACCTCGGGCGTTCGCCCGTAGCGCCAGGTCCGCACGGAGGCCCAGGCGAGGTCCTCCATCGGATCGCCGAGGTGGGCCAGCTCCCAGTCGATGATCGCCGTCAGGCCGCTCGGGTCGACGACGACGTTGCCGATGCGGAGGTCGCCGTGCACGAGCACGGGTTCGTCCATCGTCGGTGGGTCGTCGGCGAGCCACGCCAGACCGGCGGCGACCGGCGCCGACGGCCGCGGCAGTTCCTCGAACTCGGCGCGGAGTCGCACGACGTAGGCGGGGCCATCGAGCCGCTCGAGGCCGACCGGTGGCTCGGCATCCCGGTGCAGGCGGGCGAGGTCGTGACCGAGATCGGCGATGACCCGCTCCCCCAGTCCGTCGTCGCCGGCTGCGAGCCGCTGGACCCGCCGGCCGATGGCCTCGCCCGGTCGGCGTTCGGTGACCATGAAGGGCCCCCCGAGGAGGGAGATGTCGTCGGTGGCCGCCACCACGGCCGGAGCCCGCACCTCCGCTGCGCGGGCCGCCCGCAGGCAGGCGACCTCGACCGTCATCGGGATGCCGTCGATGCGCGCTCGCTGCACCGACAGCACCCACGACCGGGGGCGCCCGTCGACGACCACGTCGAGGAACGCCGTGTCGCGCTGGGCGCCACCGGTCACCGGTTCGACGTGGCGCACCTCCACCGGGGTGCCGGCCGCCGCGGTGAGGGCGGTGGCAAGCTCGATCACGCTCGGTAGCCGGGTCGGGCGACGTCGACCTTCCCGCCGACGAGGGCACGGAGGGCGTCCAGCACCTCGGCGTCCAATGGGCGGCCGTCGAGCAGCTCGGCGGCGAGCCGGGCCTCGAGCTCGGCGGTGGTCCCGGGCCCGTCGACCACCGAGGCGAGTGCCCGATGCTGGGCCGGATCGATCGTCTCGTCCAGGTCGGCCTCGCGGGCGAGGATGCGGCACAGCGAGGCAGCAACACGCACCTCGTGGGCGAGGGCGGGGTCGTCGATTTCATCGAGCACCCGGTCGCCGAGCAGGGCGGCGATCGCTCCCAGGAGGTCGGCGGCGGGAGGCAGGTCCTGCACGGCCGCGACCCTACGGCCTCACGTAGCGTGCCGAGGATGGACTTCGCCATCCCCGCAGACGTCGCCGCCACCCTCGAGGACCTCGACCGGTTCATCGCGGCCGAGATCGCCCCGCTGGAGGCCGAGCACCCCCAGTTCTTCGACCATCGCCGCGAGCACGCCCGTACAGACTGGGAGCGCGACGGCGTCCCCCGCACCGACTGGGAGGAGCTCCTGGCCGAGATGCGCCGCCGGGCCGACGCCGCCGGCTTCCTGCGCTACGCCCTCCCGTCGTCGGTCGGCGGTTCGGACGGCACGAGCCTGGCCATGGCGATCATCCGCGAGCACCTCGCCTCGAAGGGGAACGGGCTCCACAACGACCTCCAGAACGAGTCGTCGGTGGTGGGGAACTTCCCGATCGTCCACATGTTCCTGGCTGCCGGCACCGAGGCCCAGCAGGCGGCGTTCGTGGAGGGACTCGTCACCGGTGACATCCGGATGGGTTTCGGCCTCACCGAACCGGACCACGGCTCGGACGCGACCTGGATGGAGACCACCGCCGAGCGGGTCGACGGAGGTTGGGCCATCTCGGGTCGCAAGCGCTGGAACACGGGCCTCCACACGGCCACCCACGACCTCGTCTTTGCCCGCACGTCTGGCGAGCCGGGCCAGGCCGACGGGATCACCTGCTTCATCGTGCCCACCGACGCCGACGGGTTCTCGGTCGACCGGTTCCTTTGGACGTTCAACATGCCCACCGACCACGCCGAGGTGACGCTCGATCGGGTGGAGGTGGGCGAGGCCGACGTCCTCGGTGACGTGGGGCGGGGACTCGCCGTCGCCCAGATGTTCGTCCACGAGAACCGCATCCGTCAGGCGGCGTCGTCGGTGGGGGCGGCCCGCTACTGCCTCGGACGAGCGGTCTCCTACGCCTCGGAGCGGGTGGTGTTCGGCAGGCCCCTATGGACCAATCAGGCGATTCAGTTCCCGCTCGCCGAGCTCGCGACCGAGGTGGAGCTCGTGTCGACGCTCGTGCGTCGCACGGCGTGGGAGCTCGACCACCGGGGTCAGATGGAGGTCTCGGACCGGGTGGCGATGTGCAACTACCGCGCCAACCGGCTGGCCTGCGACGCCGCCGACCAGGCGATGCAGACGATGGGCGGGTGGGGGTACTCCCGCCACGAGCAGGTGGAGCACATCTACCGCCACCACCGGCGCTACCGGATCACGGAGGGATCGGACGAGATCCAGCTCCGGCGGATCGCCGGGGTCATGTTCGGCCGGCGCCCGAAGGGCTGACGCCTCCCGGTCTCGGCCCCGCCGCTCCCTAGCCTGCGCCGCCCATGGCGGTCCTGGCGGCGCTCCCCATCCTGCTCATCCTCGTCCTCATGCTGGGGCTGCGCTGGTCGGCTGCCCGCGCCGGGCTCGCCGGGCTGGGGCTGGCGCTGCTGCTGGCGTGGTGGCCGTTCCGGGACGTGCTGACCAGCCAGGTGGGCGCCGTCGCCGCCACCACCGGTTCCTTCGCCGAAGCGCTCTTCACCGCGACGGCGATCCTGTGGATCATCGTCCCGGCACTCGCCCTCCACCAGATGCAGGTCGCCTCGGGCGCCCTCGAGGTGCTCGAGCGAGCCCTGGGCCGGGTGACCGGCGACCCTCGGTTGTTCGCCCTCCTCATCGCCTGGTTCTTCGCCCTGTTCATGGAAGGAGCGGCGGGGTTCGGGACCTCGGCGGCCCTCGCCGCCCCGTTCCTCGTCGGTGCGGGGTTCGCCCCCATCCAGGCGGTGGTGCTGGCGCTCGTGGGACATGCGGCCGGGGTGTCGTTCGGGGCGGTCGGAACCCCGGTGGTCGTGCAGGTCGCCGCCACCGACTTCTCGGCCCTCGAGATCTCCCGGGCGACGGCCCCCTACCACGCACTGTTGGGACTCGCCCTCGCCCTCGTGGTGATGACCTTGGCCGGGCGCCTCCCCACGGCAGGTCGGCGCGGCCGCTGGGCAATCCCGACCACGGTTGCCGCGGCGGCGCTCTTCTTCCTCCCCTACCTCGGCATTGCCTGGTTCGTCGGTCCCGAGCTGCCGACCCTCGGTGGCGCGCTCGTGGGCGGTCTCCTCTTCGTGCCGCTCGTCCGCCGCCTTGGCCCGACTCAGGTCGACCGGCCGACCACCGACGGATCCCGGCTGCTGTGGGCTTCGGCGCCCTACCTGGGCGTGGTCGGGCTCGTGCTCGTCACCCGGCTGGTTCCGGGCATCTCGGACGTGGTGCGGGGCATCGTCATCGAGTGGGAGCTACCCGGGGGGTTCGGCGGGTCCTTCGCCCCCCTGTACCACCCGGGAACACTGCTCGTCGGCGGTCTCGTCCTCGGCTGGGCGGCCCAGCGACTCCCGTGGGATGCCCTCGCCACCGCCGTGCGGCGGGCCGTCGTCCAGGTCGGACCCGTCGTGATCGCCCTGGTGGCCATGCTCGGCCTGTCCCGGGTGATGGTGGCGGCGGGGATGATCGACGACCTGGCGGCGGCCGCCGCCGGTCTGGCGGGCAGCGCGTGGCCGCTGCTGGTCCCGATCGTCGGTGCCCTCGGGACGTTCATCACCGGGTCGGCCACGACGTCGAACATCCTGTTCACCGACTTCCAGACGGCCACGGCTCGAACGCTCGGTCTGCCTCCACTCCCCCTGGTGGGCGCCCAGGGCTTCGGGTCGGCGGCCGGGAACATGATCGCCCCGCACAACGTCATCGCCGCAGCGGCCGTCGTGGGCGAGACCGGCAACGAGGGAGCGGTGCTACGGACGACCCTGTGGGTGGCGGTCGGTTATCTCGCGGCCGGAGGACTGGTGGCGTGGGCGGCGGTGTCCTTGTTCGGGTGACAGGATCGACGCGACGGGCCCCGTCAGGAGCGGAGCCCGGTCGATTGGGTGGATGCATCGGGTCAGCGAGATCGATCGGGTCCCTCGATCCGGAAGGTCGTCGTCGTTGCCGAAGTCGAACTGGTCGGGCAGCGCAGCAGCCGGGATCTGCTCGGAGTCATCCCCGCTGTCGTGGATGAGGTTCCCGGCCGCACCGAAGAGGGAGAAGGAGCGGGCGCCGCTACCCCATCCGTGCCGCGTTTGCCGCGATCGCCGCCGAGACGAACGCCGTCACACCCTCGCCGAAGGCCTCCCAGTACTCGGTGAACCGGGCATCGGTGGCGTACATCTCGGCGAGGCCGGCGTGGATCTCGGGCGTGCAGTCGTAGAACCAGCGGCTGATGTGGGCCCGGTGCTCCTCGGCGAGGTCCATCGCCTCGGTGGACGCCGGGTCGACCCCGGCATCGACCAGCAGCCCGAAGCGGTCGCCGATGCCATCCCCCTCGGCCTTGATCGTCTGCCACTGCTCGACGCCATACGAGCCCGTCCGGCGTTGGGCGTCGGTCCAGGCGTCGCTGTCGCCCCACCGCTCCTCGGCCTCGGCGGCGTGGCTGTCGGGGTCGAAGCCGTCGAAGACGGCCTTGATCGTGTCGGGGTCCATGTCGTGTCCCTTCAGTCGTTCGTCGAGGTCGACGAGGAGTCGTTCGAGGCGGGCGAGGTGTGCTCGCACCGCCCGTCGCCGCTCCGACAGCTCGGTCACCTCGTCGCCGCCGTCGAGAAGGTCGCCGATCCGGTCGAGCGGCACCCCAAGCGCCCGCCACGTGAGGATCCCGGCGAGTCGCTCGAGGTCCTCGTCGTCGTAGACCCGCACGTCGGCGGCGGTCCGTTCGGGGACGAGCAAGCCGAGGGCGTCGTAGTGGTGGAGGGTGCGTATCGTCACTCCCGTTCTCTGGGAGACCTCACCGACCGTGTATGGCATGGCGGACACCGTACGACCTCACGTCGCGTGAGGTCACGCGGATTCGTCAAGCCGACCGTCGTCCGCGCCGATGCCTGCACCAATGCTCCGCCGCTACTTCGCCCGCCCCGACGCCGCCCTCGGCGCCGACGCCCTGTTCGGGTTCCTGCTCGGTGCCGCCGTCCTGGCCATCGCCCAGGGCACCGGCCTGCTGTGGACCGTTTCGGGTGACGTCGCCATCCTCATCGTCCGCCTGGCCGCCGGATCGATGCTCCTGGCCACCTTCGTCGGCGGCGTCGCGCTCGGCCGCAGCGTCGCCGAGGTCATCCGAGCCGAAAGGTGAACATCCGCTCCGGCTCGATCCGGAAGTAGGGCGCCTCCCGCCACCAGTCCACGTCGCCGTACTGCTCGGTGAGGCTCGCGGCCAGGTCCCCTTCGACGGATACCGGTTCGGCCGTGCCGTGGACGACCACCTGGAGGTGCTCTCCCGGGACGTGCGTGGCCGACACCCGAGGATCACGGCGGAGGTGACGGGTCCGCAGCGCATCCGGCGCCGTGCCGAAGTGGAACCGCCCGTGGACGAAGAAGCCGTCGACGGTGCCCGTGATCGGGCGACCATCCGCGGCGGTCGTCGCCAACACCAGGAGGCGCATCCCCGTCAGGAGGTCGACGAGCTCGGTTGCCGGCACACCCTGCCCGTCGAGCACCGACCGCAGATGGGCGCCACCCGCCGCCAGCGAATCGTCGAGCAGCCGCTGGAGGGCATCGATCTCGTCGGGCGTCTCACGCATCGCCCGCCCGATCGTCGAGCCACGCCAACAGCTGGTCGGTGTGGGTTGCGAGCATCTCCTTGTAGGCCCGGAAGGCCGGCGAGGCGGTCCGGATCTTGCGGGCGAGGCCGCCCGCCGACCGTGCGTCCAGCGCCGCACCAAGCGGCCACAGGTGGATGCGGATGCCGAAGACGATGACGTCGGGCGCGACCCGTCGGAAGGTCTGGCGCTCGATCCGCAACCACACGTCTCGACCGACGTCGGACACGGGGGCCTCCGGTCGCCCCGGCTCCAGCCAGAGATCGGGCGAGGTGGTGAGCGACCAGTTCCGCCGCCATCGGACGTCGTCGATGTCCAGACGATCCAAGAAGCGATCGACGGCCACGCCGATCTCCTCGGCATAGCCGGGGACGGGGTCGTGGATCGCGAGCACCGGCAGGCCGACCTTCTCGCGTGGCTCCCAGGAACTGGGGAAGCAGACGAGGCCGGCGACGAACAGCCAGCCGGTTCGGGTGCGGTGCAGGACGACCACGTCCTCCTGGACCGACAGCGCTCCGGCGAGCAGGTCGTCGGTCCCGAGCGCGGTTGCCACCAGACCCTCGACCTCGTCGGGGCCCCGGAAGTGGACCCGCTCGGGCTCGGTGGCCAGGCGCCGCCGTTTCTCGGCCAGGTCGAAGGCCGCGGCCTCGTCCCGATCCAACCACTCGGCCATGGGCACCGAGCGCAGGCCGAGACGATGTCGATAGGGCTTCGCGTCGAACCCCACGAGCTCGGGGCGTACCGGGACCAGTGGTCGGGTCGTCACGGACCCGAGGGTATTCGTCGGTACCCTGCGCGGATGCGCTTCGACGACGCCGTGGAGGCCTTCACCGATGCCCTCGAGGCGGCCAAGAAGTCGCCCCACACGGTGGCCGCCTACCGACGCGACCTGCGCCTGGTGGGCGACCGCGCCGCCGAGGCGTTGGACCGCGACCGAGCCGATCTCGACCTCGACGATCTCGACGTGCGGGTCCTGCGTCGCGCCTTCGGTCGTCGGGCCGCGGACGCCTCCGCCGCCACGATGAGCCGCACGCACTCCTCGTGGACCGCGTTCTACGGCTTCCTGCGGTCCGAGGGCGAGGTGGCCGCCAACCCCATGGACGAGATCGAACGAGCCAGGACCGGCACCTCCGCCGTCCGCTCGATCGACGTCGACGACCTCGCCGGCCGGCTGCTCCGGACCGCCGGGGCCTCCGACGCCCGATCGGCCTGGCCCCGGCGGGACGCCGCCATCGTGGCCGTGTTCGCCCAGACGGGGGTCCGCCTGGCGGAACTGGTGGGCCTGACCGTCGGTTCGCGCACCGGCGAGCCCGGCGCTCGGCAACTGACCGTCATCGGCAAGGGCCGCAAGGCCAGGACCCTCCCCATCACCCCGGGCCTCGACCGACTCCTCGACGCCTATCTGGCCGAACGGTGGGAGCGGTATCCCGACCAACGCCCCGGGGACCACCGGGCGCCACTGTTCGTCCACCCGAGCTCGGGTGGGCCCGTCTCCGCCCGCCAGGTGCAGTACCTCGTCGAGCGCCTGTACCGGGAGGCGGGCATTCGAGGGTCGGTGCCAGAAGGGGCGCTCGTCCACGCCCTACGGCATTCGTTCGCGATGGACCTGCTCGATCACGGCGCCGACGTCGTGGAGTTGCAGACGCTGCTTGGCCACTCGTCGCTGAACACCACTCGCCGGTACCTCACGGCCCGTCCCGACCGGCTGCGGGACGCGATCGCCACCTCGGCGGCCTCTGCCGCCATCGACGCCGCCGGCTCCGACGAGGGAGCCGCCTAGACGGGCGCCAGTCGCTCGATGGCGCGCTCAGCCAACAGGGGGCGGATCCGATCGGTGGCGATCTGGCGGTAGTGGGCCGATGCCAGGTGCTCGTCGAGCGCCTCGATCGAGTGGTACTGCTCGAACAGGACGAACCGATCCGGGTCCTCGGGGTCCCGGGCCGCCCCGAAGTACCGACATCCCGGCTCCATCCGCACGTGCCGTTGGTACTCCCCCAGCAGTTCGGCCACCTCGTCGCCCCGACCCGGGAGCGCCCGATACGTGGCCAGTACGGCCGTCATCGGGGTCCCCGCACCCGCTCGACGTACCGTTCGAAGACGTTGCGGAAGCTCGGATCCGCCACCGCCGCCCGCAGTCGCGCGGCATCCTCGGGGCCCGTGCGAGCGATGTCGGCGGCCGCCGCCACCTGCTGCTTGGTCGATCGCAGCGGCCCGGGCGCCGTGGCCAGCAGCTGGCCGACGAGCGCCTCCACCTCGGCCTCGAGGGCACCGTCGGAGGCCAATCGGGCGAGGAACCCCCGGGCCAGGGCCTCGTTCGCGTCCAGGTCCCGCCCGGTCATGACGAGATCCCTGGTGATCGACGGTCCGAGGTCGGCGACGAGCATCGGCACCGCCCCCCAACCCAACGGGATGCCGAGCGGCACCTCGGGGATGCGAAGGGTCGTGCCGGGCTCCCCCACCCGGAGGTCGCAGGCGGCCGCCAGCGCAGCGCCCCCTCCGACCACCCAGCCCTGGACGGCTGCGACGGTCACCGCCTCGAGGTCCAGCAGGGCATCGACCGCCTCCCCGCCCAGACGGGCACCGTCGGCGGCGCCGTCCCCCTCGAAGGCGTCGAGGTCGTAGCCCACGGAGAAGTCCGATCCCTCGCCCCACAGGACCACCACGTCGCAGCCCGCCTCGGCGACCCGTCCGCAGGCTTCGGCGACCTCGGCGAGCATGGTGGGGGTGATGGCGTTGTGGCGGCCCGGCCGGGCCAGCGTGAGGTCGGCACGGGCCCCGGACACCGACAGTCGTACCTGGTCCATGCCCGAACGCTACGCGGCACCCGGCCCGACACCGGAAGGGCCGCCGAGGGGTTGGAACCTTGTTACCGTTCGGTCACTCGGCGGCGATACCGTCCCGGGCAAATGACAAGCGTGTGAGTAACCACCGGACGCCGCGCGACGTCCAACTGCACGACCAGGCCGGAGCAACGGTGACACGACCGAAGGTCCTCTTCATCGGGGGCGCCCTCAACCAGACCAAGATCGCCCACGCGGTGGCCCGCGAGCTCGACGGCGAGGTCGATGCGTGGTTCTCGCCGTTCTACATGGACGCCGGCTTCGTCGGAGCGCTCGATCGGGCCAGCCTCCTCGAGTGGACCGCGCTCGGCGGCGCCTTCCGCGAAGCCAGCCTCAGCTACCTGGCAGACCACGGTCTCGCGATCGACGAGGGCGGGTGCCGCAACAACTACGACGTCGTGGTCACCGGATCGGACCTCGTCGTGCAGAAGAACATCCGGCGCAAGCCGCTGGTGTTGCTCCAGGAGGGGATGACCGACCCCGAGAATGCCCTGTACCACCTGGTCCGCACGTTCCGGCTGCCCCGCTACCTGGCCTCCACCGCCTCCTTCGGCATGTCCCACGCCTACGACTACCTCTGCGCCGCCTCCGAGGGGTACCAGGAGCACTTCATCGGCAAGGGCATCCCCGCCGAGAAGATCGTCGTGACCGGACTGCCGCACTGGGATGACCTCGCCGCCGGCATCGACCGGAGCGCCTTTCCCCACTCCGGGTTCGTCCTCGTCGCCACCTCCGACGCCCGGGAGACCTTCAAGGTCGACCGACGCCGTCGGTTCCTTCGGGAGGCCGTCCGCATCGCCGATGGCCGTCCGCTCGTGTTCAAGCTCCACCCCAACGAGAAGCCGGCCCGGGCGATCCGGGAGATTCGCGCGGTGGCGCCCGACGCCCTCGTCTTCACCGACGGGGACATCAACGAGATGATCGCCCGCTGCGACGCGCTCGTGACCCAGTACTCGACGGTGGTCTACACGGGGATGGCGCTCGGCAAGGAGTGCCACTCCTACTTCGACATGGATGAATTGCGGCGGCTCATGCCGATGCAGAACGGGGGTACCTCGGCAGCCCGCATGGCGGGTGTCACCCGCCACCTGCTGCAGCGGCGCAGCCTCGCCGACCGCCGACGACTGGTGGATGTGTGTGCGTGTAGTGACTGTCGTTCAGGCGCGAACGACCTCCACGCGACTGCCGGGTAAGGTCCTGCGGCCCGTTCTCGGCCGGCCACTCCTCGCCCTGCAGTTGGAGCGGGTCCTCGCCGCCGACCACGTCGGCACCGTCGTCGTCGCCACCACCACCGAGCCGGCCGACGACCCGATCTGTGACGTGGCCGACGAGGTCGGCGTGCCAGCCGTTCGAGGCAGCCGCGACGACCTGTTGGACCGCCACCTCGTCGCGGCCCGTGCCCACGACGCCGAGGCCGTCGTGAAGATCCCCTCCGACTGCCCCCTCATCGACCCGGCCGTCATCGACCTCGTCCTCGGCGAGTTCCTGGCCGAGCCTGGACGCTGGGACTATGTCTCCAATCTCCACCCGGCGACGTGGCCCGACGGCCACGACACCGAGGTCATGCCCATGACGGTGCTGGAGGCCGCCGGGCGCGAGGCCGACCGACCGTTCGAGCGGGAGCACACGACGCCATTCATCTGGGAGCGGCCCGAGCGTTTCCGCTGTCACAACGTGGTGATGCCCGACGGGCGGGACCTCTCGATGACCCACCGCTGGACGATCGACTACCCCGAGGACCTCGCCTTCGTCACCGCCGTCTACGAGGCGCTCGGCCACGACCCGGCGTGGGGTGTGCCCGAGGTCCTGGGGCTGCTCGACGACCGGTCCGACATCGCCGCGTTGAACGCCGGATTGGCGGGCGTCAACTGGTACCGCCACCATCTCGACGAGTTGACCACCGTGGATGCCGGCGCCACCCGCCTCCACCCCGACGACGGAGGAGCATCGTGACCCTCGCCCCCGACCGCCGATCCGAGCTCGAGGCGACCGCTCTCGCGGTGCGGGAGCACATCATCGGGATGAGCACCGACGGCGGCTGCTTCATCGGCGCCTCCCTGTCGTGCGCCGACCTCCTCGTCCACCTGTACGGCGAGGTCCTCCGCATCGAGGGACCCGACGACCCGGCCCGCGACCTGCTCTTCCTCTCGAAGGGCCATGACGTCCCCGCCCTCTATGGCACCTTCGTCGAGCTCGGCTGGCTGCCCGTCGAGCGGCTCGCCAACCACCTCGACCCCGCAGACCACCTCTACTGGCACCCGAACCGGGCCATCCCCGGCGTCGAGTTCCACTCCGGCAGCCTGGGCCACCTCCTCCCCGTCTCGATCGGCGCCGCCCTCGACGCCCGCCTGCGGGGGGAGGACCGGCGGGTGTTCGTGGTCACCGGGGACGGCGAACTGAACGAGGGGAGCAACTGGGAGGCCCTGTTGGTGGCCGCCGCCCACCGGCTCGACAACCTCGTCGTGGTGGTCGATCGCAACGCGTTCCAGGCCAATCTCCGCACCGAGGACCTCGTGCCCCTCGAACCGCTCGAGGACAAGTTCGCCGCCTTCGGGGCGGTCACCCGACGTGTGGACGGCCATGACTTCGATGCCCTCGCCGAGGTCTTCGCCGGACTGCCGTTCCAGACCGGCGGCCCGAGCGTGGTCATCGCCGACACCATCCGCGGCAAGGGCCTCCCGTCGATCGCAGAACGGGCCGACCGCTGGTTCGTGAACTTCACCCACGAGGAGGTCGAGGCGCTGCTCGCCGAACTCCACGGCGAGGGTCCCGCCGACCTCACCTCCGACACACTGGTGGTGCGCTGATGCAGCCGTACGAGCAGCTGCTCGCCACGCTCATGGACGACGACGATCGGATCGTCGTCATGACCGCCGAGAACCGGGCCGCCCTGCGGGCCCTGCCCGACCACGTCGGCGATCGCTTCATCGACGTGGGCATCGCCGAGCAGACCATGATCGGTGCCGCCGCCGGGCTGGCCCTGCGGGGACGGGTCCCGATCGTCCACGCCCTCTCGACGTTCCTCACGCTGCGGGCCTTCGAGTTCATCCGCACCGACGTCGGCATCCCCGCCCTGCCCGTGAAGCTCGTCGGAGCCGTCCCGGGCTTCCTCTCCGACGGCAACGGGCCCACCCACCAGGCCATCGAGGACATCGCCCTCATGTGGGGGATCCCCGACATGGGCATCTTCGCCCCCGCCGACGAGGACGAGCTCCTCGAGGGACTGCCGGCCGTGATCGCCGATCCCCGACCCTGGTACATCCGCTTCATCGGCCTCCCGGGCCGGATCGCCCACACGGAGCCGTTCGCGCTCGGCAGCGCCGAGACGCTGCGAGAGGGCGACGACGTGGCGATCTTGAGCTACGGGTTCTGCGTCGGGTTGGCGGTCGGGGCGGCCGACCGGCTCGCCGCCCACGGCATCGGCGCCCGGGTGGTCAACCTGCGCACGATCGCCCCGCTCGACCGCGAAGCGGTGCTGGCCGCCTGCGACCTGCCGCTCGTGGTCACGGTGGAGGACCACTTCCTCCACACCGGGCTGGCGGCGATCCTGGCGACCGTGCTGCTGGAAGAGCGACGGACGGCCGACGTCCTCCCGATCGGTTTGCCCACCTGGTTCCGACCCGGCACCCTCGACCGGGTGCTCGAGCATGCGGGGTTCACCCCCGACCAGCTCGCCGACCGCATCCGACACCGCCTCGAGGAGGCCTGATGCCCAACATCGTGGGACCCAACCCGACCGACCCCGACATCACCCGCTCGGATGAGTGGTACGCCCGGGCGATCGGGGTCCAACCCCCCGTCACCCAGGTCCTCGCCAAGGGTCCCACCCAGTTCGTGCGCGGCGTCGCCCCCAAGTACCTCGTGCGCGGCGACGGCGCCCGGGTGTGGGATGTCGACGGGAACGAGTACCTCGACTACCACATGGGGGTTGGCCCGGTCAGCCTCGGCTACCGACATCCGGCGGTCGACGGGGCCATTCGCCGCCAGCTCGACGACGGCATCACGTTCAGCCTGATGCACCCCCTCGAGGTCGAGGTCTCCGAGCTCGTGGCGGAGCTGGTACCCGCCGCCGAGATGGTCCGGTTCGGCAAGAGCGGCGCCGAGGCCACCTCGGCGGCCATTCGCCTGGCGCGGGCCTACACCGGTCGCGACAAGGTGGTCTCCTGCGGCTACCACGGGTGGCACGACTGGTACATCGGCACGCTGCCGCCGAAGGCCGGCGTCCCCACCGCCGTCCAGGAACTCATCTCCACGTTCGCCTACAACGACCTCGCCAGCCTCGAGGCGGCCATCGACGACGAGACCGCCGCCGTGATCATGGAACCGATGACCTTCGACTGGCCCGATCCCGGCTTCCTGGAGGGCGTCAAGGAGATCGCCCACCGCCACGGTGCCCTCTTCGTCATGGACGAGATCTGGACCGGGTTCCGCTGGGCGCTCGGTGGCGCCCAGGAGTACTTCGGCGTCATCCCGGACCTCGCCACCGTCTCCAAGGGCATGGGCAATGGCGTGCCGATCTCGGCTCTCGTCGGGCCCCGGGAGATCATGCGGGTGTTGGACGGGACCGTCTTCTTCTACTCCACGTTCGACGGGGAGGCCCTGGCGCTCGCCGGGACGAAGGCGACCCTCGAGGTCATGCGCGACGAACCGGTCCACGAGCACCTCGAGCGCCTCGGCGGCCGCCTCCGGGACGGATACAACGCCCTGGCGGCCAGCCACGGGCTGGCCGACGTCACCGCCTGCAAGGGGCATGGGGCCCGCACCCTCGTCACCTTCGCCGGCGACGCCGACCCGCTCGTGCAAAAGAGCCTCGTCCAACAGGAGCTCATCCGCGACGGCATCCTCTGGACCGGCTTCCACACGATGTGTTGGGCCCACACCGATGACGACGTCGACTACACGCTCGGGGCCTGGGATCGGGCGCTGGCGGCGCTTGCCGTGGCGCTCGAGTCCTCCGACCCGGCCATCCACCTGCGCGGGGATCCGATCGAGCCGGTGTTCCGAGCCGCGACCGGCTTCCACACCAAACCCAAGGAGCCCGCCCGTTGAGCGAGTTCGACCTCACGGGGCGGGTGGCCGTCGTCACCGGGGCGGGCGGACTGCTCGGGCGCCGGCACTGTTCGGCCCTGGCCGACGCCGGAGCGACGGTGGTGGCGGCCGACGTCGACGCGAGCGCCGCCGACGAGGTGGCCCGGACGGTCGACGGGATGGGAGTGGCGATGGACGTCACCGACCCGGACTCGATGGCAGCCGCCCGCGACTCGATCCTGGGCCGGTTCGACCGGATCGACGTGTTGGTCAACAACGCCGCCATCAACGACATGTTCGAACGCCCGGAGCAGGCCGCCGAGCTGACCCGTTTCGAGCACTACCCCCTCGAGGCGTGGCAGCGCTCCCTCGACGTCAACGTCACCGGGGTGTTCCTCGCCTGCCAGGTGCTGGGGTCGCCGATGGCCGAGCGGGGCAGGGGGTCCATCATCAACGTCGCCTCCACCTACGGCCTCGTCGGCCCCGACCAGCGCATCTACGTCGCCCCCGACGGCAGTCGCAGCATGTGGAAGTCCCCCGCCTACCCGGCCACGAAGGGCGCCGTGGTGAACTTCACCCGGTTTCTCGCAGCCCACTGGGGCGATCGCGGGGTGCGAGTCAACACGCTGAGCCCGGGCGGGGTCCGCAACGACCAGGACGACTGGTTCGTCGCCAACTACGCCGACCGCACGATGCTGGGCCGGATGGCGTCGCCGGACGACTACCGCGGTGCCCTCGTGTTCCTTGCCTCCGACGCCAGCGCCTACATGACCGGTGCCAACCTGGTAGTCGACGGAGGATGGACGGCATG
>JBFLKR010000260.1:0-3109 GCA_040883295.1 Acidimicrobiia bacterium | reverse complement strand
GGGGGGTCGGCGAACACGGCATGACGCCTCGGGAGGGTGAGCCGCCAGTCGTCGGAGGCGATGCCGTATCCGAATCGGCCGTAGATGGTCGCCTCGCTGGCCCACAGGGCCGCCATGGCCGAGCCGGCCTCGCGCTCGCGGTCGAGGTGGTCGCGCATGAGGCGGCGGAGGAGGCCCTGACGACGGTGGGTCGGCATGACCGTCACCACCGTGGTGCCGCCGGTCGGCACCGTCGAACCGCCGGGAAGTCGCATCCGCAGCGGGAACGACCCGAAGGTCGCCACGATGCGGTCGTCGTCCCAGGCGGCCGTCAGCCACTCGGGGGCCCAGAAGCCGCGAGCCTCGTCGAGGTCGTCCTCGGCCGGGTCGAAGGAGAACGGCACCCCCATCGCCCGGAAGAAGTCCTCGAGCCGGTCGGCGGGGACCGGCCCGATGCGGGCGGTGCTCATCCGCCGGCGGTGGTGACGGCGGCCGTGACGGCGTCGGAGAACGCCTGTGTGGCCGCCTCGAGATCGGCGATGGCCTGTCGGCGATTGTCGGCCGAGCCCTCGTCGGAGGACTCGAGCCAGGTGAGAGCCTCCTGCGCCGCGGTGACCGGCGGTGCCGCCGCATCGACGACCGCCTGGTGCGGCTCGGCGAGATCGGTCCGACCGGCGGGCGTCGTGGAGGCGGTCACGACCCCGGCCCAGGTCTCGAGCTCCGCCAACGCGGCCTCGAACGCGGCGACGGTGGGCGTGTAGCCCACCTCGTCGGCGTCCCACGCCTCGTTGGCGGCCACGAGGTCGCCGGCGATCCGCTGGAGGTCGGCATCGAACCCCTGCAGCTGCTCGATGTAGGCGGCGGTCTCGGGGTCGGTCTCGCCACCGTCCCCGCCGTCGCCGGGCACGGTCGTGTCGATGACCTCGAGGGTCGAGGTCGTGGTGCCGTCGAGGTCGACGCCGCCGTCGGCATCGCCGTTCCCGCCGTCGGCGGCTCCGTCGATCGACGAGACGAAGACATAGGTGAACCCGACCATCGCCACGATGATGAGGGGCAGGATCCAGCGGCCGGGCTTGGGGTCGGGTTTCGCGTCCATCGGGTCGATAACGATAGCCGAGGGGCCTCCCATCGCCCGGCTCCGGCGGCGACGCCCCCCTTGTCGGGCGCCCGGCGGTCCCATACGGTGGGTGCGCCGCACTTCCCCGGGGCTGTTGGAGGGGACCGTGGATCGACCACCCGCCGAGGGGCCGGACGAGCGCTACGAGCGCATCCCGTGGGAGCAACTCATGCCACCGCCGGGCGGGGATCGCCGTCGGTGGCTGCTGGGCGGGGCCGCCGCCCTCGTCGTCGTGGCCGTGGTCGGGTTCTCGCTCGGCGCCGCCGGGAAGCCGACGCCCGCACCCACCGCCCTGCCGCCCCCGACCACCCTCGCCGTCTCGGTGCCCCCGCCGCCGCCCGGGGACCCGAACACCCCGATGCCCGCCAACCCGCCGGCCGAGGCACCGCTCGCGCCGTCGCCGACGAGCGCGCCCCTGCCCACCGAGGCCGACCTGCGCGCCGAGCCGTCGTCCGACCCGGTGGCCGACGCCCTGGCCGCCCATCTCGCCTCGGTCTGGACCACGGAGGCAACCACCGTCGACCATGTCTCGGTGCGGCGTCTCGCCGACGGTCGGTACCGGGCCGTGCTGGCGGCGGCCGAGCTCGGTCCGAGCGGACGTCGTCCACTCGACCCGATCGGGATGGTGGCCGCCGCCCGCCTGGCGGGCAACGAGGTGGTCGTCGACCACCTGCAGCCGATCGACGTGCCCGCCGTGGCGGTCGCCACGCCGCAGGGAGCGGTGGGAACGGTGCCCGACCCGGTGCGCGACGCGATCGCGTCCGCCATCGCCCCGTGGCCGACGGCCACGGTCGCCGCCGTCGGCATGGATGCCGGACGGTGGTGGGTGGAGGCGGTCGTGGCCCTCCCGGGCGGATCGACGGTGCCGATGGTGCTCTGGCCCGATCTCGGGGTCGGGCTCGGGGCCGGGGGGTAGGGCCGGTGGCTAGAAGTGGCTCTCTAGGATCGCCGTCACCTCGGGTGAGATGACGTCCCAGTCGGCGTCGGGGCCCTTGGTCACCGTCACGAAATCCGCCGTGAGGAAGATGCTCGTCACTCCGTCGATCGCCACCAGCGCGTCCGTCACCGGGTCCCCCTCGGGGGCGTCGGCGGTGACGGTCCTCGGTCCCCCCACGGGGGTGCCGACGGAGAACTTCATCGCATTCGGATTGGGTGTGGTCTCGACTGAAACGGGCATGGCGTCGAGCGTACCCCCGGGTACGAGCGGATGACGCTGGGCATCGACGTCGGCGGCACCTTCACCGACGTGGCCCGCTGGGACGGGCAGCGACTGACGATTGCCAAGACCTCGACGACCCCCGACCAGGCCGATGGGGTCGTCACCGGGGCGACCAGGATCCTCGCCGACGCGCCCGACCCGCTCCTCGTCCACGGCACCACCGTGGCCACCAACGCCCTGCTCGAGCGACGCGGGGCTCGGACCGCGCTCGTGACCGACGCCGGGATGGTCGACGTCGTGGCGATCGGCCGCCAGGACCGTCCCTCGCTCTACGACAGCTTCGCCGACCGCGTCGAGCCGTTGGTGCCCCGGTCACGGCGGTTCGCCCTCGCCGATCGGGCCCGGGTGGATGAGGTGTCGCGCCCCGACGCGGCGGAGCTCGCCGAACTCGCGGCGTCGATCGCCGACGTCGCCCCCGAAGCGGTGGCCGTCGCCTGCCTGTACCCCTTCCTCGACCCGGCACGCGAGGCAGCCGTCGCCGAGGCGCTTGCCGGGTTGGGAGTGCCGGTGTCCCGGTCGTCGATGGTCGCCAACGAGTTCCGGGAGTTCGAGCGGACGGCCACCACGGTGCTCAATGCCTTCCTCGCGCCCGAGGTCGAGCGGTACCTGTCCCATCTCGCCGCCCGGGCCGCCGACGAGGGCCTGCCACCCCACGTGCTCGTCATGCGGTCGTCGGGTGGGCTCATGGGTCTCGACCACGCCGCCACCCTTCCCGTCGCCGCCCTCCTGTCGGGGCCCGCCGGGGGCGTGGTCGCCTCGGCTGCCCTCGGGGCCGCCCTCGGCGACGACCGGCT
>JBFLKR010000259.1:0-5093 GCA_040883295.1 Acidimicrobiia bacterium | reverse complement strand
CCTGTGTCGGGCAGTTGCTGCCGCGGTGCTCGGCGACGCCACCGCGGTCGAGTTCAGTCCGCTGACGGCCGCTGCCCGGTTCGAGGCGGTCTCGTCCGGCCAGGTGGATCTGCTCAGCCGCAACACCACGTGGACCCAGAGCCGGGACACCGACCTCGGTCTCGACTTCGGCCCGACCACCTACTACGACGGCCAGCAGGTCATGGGCTCGTCCGAGCTGTTCTCGAACGACTCGACCATCGCCGATCTCGACCAGGCGACTGTGTGCACCAACGCCGGCACCACGACGGAGCTCAACATCCAGGAAGCGGCCAACGCCGAGGGGATCACCATCACGCTCCAGACGTTCGAGGACTTCAACATCGTGATGGAGAACTTCGAGGCCGGGAACTGCGACGCCGTCACGACCGACGGCTCGGGGCTCGTGGCCCGCAAGTTCCAGGCGGGTGACGCCGGCACCGACTGGGTCATCTTCCCGGAGGTGCCGATCTCCAAGGAGCCGCTCGGCCCGGCGTGGGCACAGGGCGACTCCGCCTGGGGCGACGTCATCACCTGGACGGTCTTCGCGATGATGATCGCCGAGGAGCAGGGGATCACGTCGGCGAACGTCGACGACTTCCTCGCCGACCCGCCCAACGGCGAGGTGGCCCGTCTGCTCGGCGCCGCCGAGGACGAGGTGCAGAGCGCCATGGGCCTGCCGGCCGACGCCTTCTATCAGGTGATCAGCCAGGTGGGCAACTACGGGGAGTTGTTCGAGGAGCACCTCGCCCCGCTTGGCCTCAACCGGGGCCTGAACGCCCTCTTCACCGACGGCGGCATCATCTACGCCCCGCCGGCACGCTGACCCGACCGTGACGCCGTGACATGGTGGGGGGTGCCCGCGCACCCCCCACCAGCACGGAGCCGGAGCGCATGACGGCCGAGACCGGACGAATCACCGCCGACCAGGAACGTCCCCCGCTGTGGCGGAACGGGACGTTCCTCAAGTGGGCAGCCCAGCTGACCGTGCTGGCGACCCTGCTGGTCGCCGGGTGGATCGTCATCGGCCAGGCGCTCGCCAACCTCGAGGCCCAGGGCCTCACCTTCGACTGGGAGTTCCTCTCCAGACCCGTCGGGTTCGGCATCGCCGAGGGCTTCGAGACGCAGCCGTCGTCGGCTTTGGAGGCGCTGCTGGTCGGCGCCGTCAACACCCTGCGGGTGGTGTCCGTCGGGCTCGTGCTCGCGCTGGTGGTGGGCGTGGTGATCGGGGTGGCCCGCCTCTCGTCCAACTGGCTCGTGAGCCGGTCCGCCCAGCTCTACGTCGAGATCATCCGCAACATCCCGCTGCTGCTCCAGATCATCTTCTGGAACGTCGTCTTCACCGCCTTCCCGCCACTCGACCCCGAGACCGCCGGGCCGATCGAGGGGTGGCTCCTCATGTCCTCGAAGGGCATCTCGATGGCGGGCATCTTCGGCACCGAGACCGTCTGGCAGTGGCTGGTCTTTGCCATCGTCGGCCTCGTCGCAGCGAGGATGGTCTACACCCGCCGGTTCGCCCGCTTCGAGGAGACCGGCCAGGAGACCCACCCCGTGCTGTGGGCGTTGGGGGCCTTCGTCGTGATCGCCACGATCGGGTGGTTCGCCCACCCGATCGCCGGGGGGATCGGCTGGGTCTTCGGGGCCGTGGCCTCCGTCGTCGCCCTCGTCCCGGCGTTCGGCTGGAGCCTCGTCCTCGCCGGCCTGGTGCTGCTGGCAGCCACCCTCTGGATACGGCGGTTCCTGGCGTCGTTCCGCACCCCGGCCGGCATGGCCAAGCTCACCGACGACGACTGGTTCCGGGTGGTCTTCGCCGGCGTCATCGGCGTGGCCGTCGCCGCCTTCCTGGTCCTGACACCCCAGGTGGTCGCGGCCGCCCAAGGGGTCGTCGTGGGCCTGTTCGAGTGGCTCGATGGCCGGTTCGAGTTCCTGCGCAGTGGCGCGCCTCTCCGCTTCGGCCAGCCCGCCATCGTGGGCGATCGCTTCCCCCAGTACGCCGACACCGGGCTCACCTTCACGGTCGCGTTCACGTCCGTGCTCGTGGGCCTCGTGGTGTACACGGGGGCCTTCATCGCCGAGATCGTCCGGGCCGGCATCCTCTCGGTGCCGAAGGGCCAGACCGAGGCCGCCCAAGCGGTGGGGCTCAACCGGGCCCAGATCCTGCGGCTCGTCGTGCTCCCCCAGGCCTTCCGGGTGATCCTCCCGCCGCTCGGCAACCAGTTCCTCAACCTGACCAAGAATTCATCGCTGGCGATCGCCGTCGGCTACGCCGACATCGTGCAGGTCGGCCAGACCGTCTTCAACCAGACCGGCAAGACGATCCAGGTGATCCTCATCTGGATGGCCTTCTACCTCACCCTGTCGCTGTCGATCTCGGCCGTGGTGAACAAGGTGAACCGACGCCTCAAGTTGGTGGAGCGATGAGCACCGCCGCCAAGGACTTCGGCCTCATCCCCGAGGCGCCACCTCCGGAAGCGAGCCAACTGGGCGCCTGGGTGTGGGTGCGCAAGAACCTGTTCAACTCGGCGCTCAACACGGTCATCACGTTCGTGATGCTCGGCATCCTCGTCGCGGCCGTCGTGGGGCTCTCCCGGTTCCTCTTCGCCGAGGAGCGCCGTTGGGACGCCGTCACCGACAACATGCGCCTGCTCATGGTGGAGGCCTATCCCCAGGAGCACATGACCCGGATCTGGCTCTCGGTGGCGATCATCTTCGCTCTCGTCGGCCTGTCGGTGGCCGCCTGGAACGCGGGCGGCAGGATGGCCCCCGAGGCCGTCCAGCGCCTCCTGATCGGCGCCGGTTCCGTCGTGGCCAGCCTCGGGCTGTTCGGTCGCCCGGACCCCTGGGTGGTGATGGTGGCGGTCGGTGCCGGTCTCATCGTCGCCGCGCTGGCGTGGCGCCAGGCGCTCGGCAAGCGCAATCGGGACCGCACCATCCCGACCCTGGCGTTCCTCGGCACCCTGCTCGCCCTGGTGACCGCCGTCATCTGGCTGCTGCCGATCGCCCGCACCACCCAGCTGCCGTGGACGATCAACTTCGCGGTGCTCGCCGGCTCCTACGGCGTCGGGCGGTTGCTGGTGCGGTTCGTCGAGGGTCGCCGCCTGCGCGGGGCCCTCGTCGGGCTCTGGGTCCTCTCCTTTCCCTACATCTACCTGGTCCTCCAACGCCGGGTGGACCTCGACACCACCCCACTGCTGACGTTCGTGCTCCCGGCCGGCTTCCTCGTCGTCGGTGCGGTGGTCCTCTGGGCCCAGCTCTCGCGGTTCTCCCGGGACGTGGCCGGCATCGTCACCTCGGTGCTGGTCGTCGCCTCGGTGGCGGCCCTCATCGTGCCGGTGGTCTGGGACGGATGGATGGACCTCCCGATCATCGGACCGCTGCAGGGCCGGGTCCTCCTCTTCGTCCTGACGGCGTTCGCCGCCGGTGGCCGGACGTTCGCATCGGGCCCGAAGGGGGTCCGGAACGTGCTGGCGGGCTGGGCCGGTGCGGTCGTGGCGGTGGCCTACCTCGGCACCGTGTTCCGTGGCGCCACCGACCTCGGGACCTTCGGTTCGGTGTACGGCGGACTCAACCTCACGCTGCTGCTGGCGATCACGGCGATCACGCTGTCGTTCCCGATCGGCGTCCTCATGGCGCTGGCCCGCACCTCGCGGATGCCGGTGTTCCGGCTCCTCTCGACCGGCTACGTCGAGCTGGTCCGGGGGGTCCCGCTCATCACCGTGCTCTTCTTCGCCGATCGGGTGCTGCCCCGGTTCCTGCCCCCCGAGCTCTCCATCGACCGGGTGGTGGCGGTGGCGGCCGGGATGACCTTCTTCGCCGCCGCCTACCTCGCCGAGAACGTGCGCGGCGGGCTCCAGTCGATCCCGCGCGGGCAGGTGGAGGCGGCCCAGGCGGTCGGGATGAGCTCGGTGCTCACCATCTCGCTCATCACGCTCCCCCAGGCGTTGCGGACGGTGATCCCCGCCATGGTCGGCCAGGCGATCGCCCTGTTCAAGGACACCTCGCTCGTGACGATCGTCGGGCTCGCCGACTTCCTCCACGTGTCGAGGTCGATCATCCCGAGCCAGCCCGAGTTCCTCGGCGTCCTGCGGGAGCCGCTGCTGTTCGCCGCCCTCGTCTACTGGCTGTTCACGTTCACGTTCTACCGGGCGTCGCTGCGCCTCGAGCAGAAGCTCGGGGTCGGGGACCGATAGGAGCACACACCATGCACAACGCCGGGGCCAACGACATCATCGTCTGCGAGGACGTCAAGAAGTGGTTCGGGGACTTCAACGTCCTGCGCGGCATCACCACCACGGTCAAGGAGCGGGAGGTCGTGGTCGTGATCGGCCCGTCGGGGTCGGGCAAGTCGACGTTCATCCGCTGCCTCAACCGGCTGGAGAGCCACCAGGAGGGTCGCATCGTCATCGACGGCATCGAGCTCACCTCCGACGTCCGCAACGTCGAGGCGATCCGCTCCGAGGTGGGGATGGTCTTCCAGCAGTTCAACCTCTTCCCCCATGTGACCGTGCGCCAGAACATCACGATGGCCCAGACCTGGGTGCGAGGCCGTCGCAAGTCGGAGGCCGACGCCAAGGCCAACGAGCTGTTGGAGCGGGTGGGGATCCCCGAGCAGGCCGACAAGTACCCCGGCCAGCTCTCGGGAGGCCAGCAGCAGCGGGTCGCCATCGCCCGGGCGCTGGCGATGGACCCCAAGATCATGCTCTTCGACGAGCCCACCTCGGCGCTCGACCCCGAGATGATCAAGGAGGTGCTCGACGTCATGAAGGAACTGGCCCGCTCGGGCATGACGATGCTCGTCGTCACCCACGAGATGGGCTTCGCCCGGGAGGTCGCCGACCGGGTGCTCTTCATGGATGCGGGCCAGGTGGTCGAAGAGGGCACCCCCGAGCACTTCTTCACCAACCCCCAGCACGACCGGACGAAGCTCTTCCTGAGCCAGATCCTCTAGGCCCCGCCACCGCTCCGGTCCACCCGTCCTCGACCAAAGGGCGCGGCGGTAGCCCGGGAGCGCCGTAGCCTGACGGTGGCCCCACCACCTGGAGCCGCTGGATCGTCCGACGGGCCGTGCCCTCGGG
>JBFLKR010000039.1:0-2706 GCA_040883295.1 Acidimicrobiia bacterium | reverse complement strand
TCGAGCGGTTGCTCGCCAAGTACCCGCGCTTTGCCGAGCGGTGCTTCACCCCCCACGAGCGGGCCTACGCCACCCGATTCGGTCGTCCCGGACGGCGATATGCCGCCCGGTTCGCCAGCAAGGAAGCCGTCATGAAGTCGCTGGGGACCGGGTACCGACGGATCCGGTGGCGGGACATCGAGATCACCGGCGGGGGCCGCCCCACCGTCCGGCTCATGGGGACCGCACTGGCCCGCGCCGACCTGCTGGGCGTCACCGAGGTCCACGTCTCGATCACCCACACCGACGACACGGCCATGGTGCTGGCGATTGCCGAGGGCCGTTCTCGGGGCTGAGCGACGCGCAGGCGCGCCATCGAACCCTGGGTTCGGGCTGCGACGCGCCATCGAACCCTGGGTTCGGGGCCCTAAAGGGGGGTCGGGGATCGGCCGATCCCTCCGGGACACCACTCGGGGGACCGTCGGGTGCGACGACGCGAGCACATCACCATCTCGACCGACCAGCCCTGCTGCGACGGCGTGACCATCGAGGCGCAGCCGCGTCGCCAGCGACGGGGCAGCCGGCTCCGCCGGGTCCTGCGGATGCACCACGTGCTGCTCCTCCTGGCCCTCATCGCCGGGGTGGCGATCCCACTCACCAGCGACCAAGTGGGGACGGCCGAGGTGACCTGGATGGCGATCATGGCCGCGGGGGCGCTGGCCATGTGGCTCGGCACCTCATGGGGCCCCGTCACCGGCGCGGTGGGCTTCATCGCCTTCTCCGGGGCGCTCATCTGGCACGCCGCCGAGTTCGGCACCCCGCTGCAGCTGCCCGAGGCGCTCCTCCTGACGGGACTGCTCGCCATCGCCCAGATGCTCTTCTCGCGGGGCATGGAGCTGGTGATCGGGTTCGGGTTCGGGCTGCTCTTCTTCATCGGGGCCTTTGCAGCCGGGAGCATGGGGGACACCGTCTCGATCCCGGTGGCGCTGGCCCTCGTGTCGGCGTTCGTGGCCGCCGCCTGGACCGTGGCCTCCCTCGTGCGTCGCGAGCGCGACACCCGGGACCAATACCAGAACCTCGTGCGGACGGCGCCCGTCGCCATGTTCGACTTCGACCTGTCGGGGCTGGCCGAGATGGTCGAGTCGATCCGTGCCCAACGGGTCGAGCGGCTGTGCGAGCACCTCCTCTCCCACCCGATCGTGCTGCGAGAGGCCGTCGGTGGCGCCCGGATCCGGTCATCGAACCGCGCCGCCGCCGAGCTGTTCGAGATCGAGGATGGGCTCCCGGCCTACGTGGACGAGGCCATCGGTCTCGCCAACCCGATGACGGTGCCCCTCGTCCAACAGGTGCTCGTCTCCATCTGGGACCATCAGTCTTCGCTCGAGATGGAGCTGACCGCCGAGACCACCTCGGGGCGCCGGATGCACCTCCTGTGTGCCGTCTCGCTCCCGACCGGCGGTCCGAAGGCCCTGCGGCACGCCCCTGCCTCGGCGGTCGACCTCACCCGCCAGAAGGTGCTGGAGGAGGACCTCCACGACCAGCTGGCCGAGCGCGACCGGTTCGTCGCCTCCATCAGCCACGAGCTCCGCACGCCCCTCACCACCGTGCTCGGCCTCGGCCAGTCGCTGCTCGACCAGCCGGACCTGCCCGGTGACGAACTGGCCGAGATCCTCCGCGTCATGGTGCGGGAGGGACAGGACCTCGCCCACATCGTGGAGGACCTGCTCGTCGGTGCCCGTCTCGAGCTCGGGCCCCTCGACATCGTGACCCAGGAGGTGGCGATCGCCGAGGAGGTCGACCGGCTGGTGTCCTCGCTCGAGATCGACGTCGGCGAGCGGCGGGTGGACGAACACCTGGTCGTGCTCGGCAACAAGGTCCGGTTCCGCCAGATCCTCCGCAACATCCTCACCAACGCCGAGAAGTACGGGGGCTCACGAGTGCGAGTGATCACCGGGCGGACGCCCACGGCCGGCTACGTCGACGTCCGAGACGACGGCGACGCCATCCCCGAGGCGCTGCGAGCACGCATGTTCGAGCCCTACCAGCGCCTCCACAGCCAACCCGGCACGACCGACTCCGTCGGGCTCGGCCTTGCCGTCTCCCGCAGCCTCGCCCGGGCGATGGGCGGGGACCTCGAGTACGCCCACGATGGGTTCGAGAGCATTTTCCGGGTGTCGTTGCCGTTGGCCGCCGTGGCCGTCGCCCGCCGGGACGTGTCCGCCGCGGCCGGCCGCTGACGCCTCGGTAGCGTCGGCGGCATGCAGCCCATCCTGACCCCGGACGAGGCCTCCTCGCTCGACGCTGCCGCCGACGTGCCGGTGGGCGACCTCATGGAGCGCGCCGGTCTGGCGGTGGCCCTCGCCGTCTCGCGGCTCGGCCTCGGCTACGGGCACCGGGTCACCGTCCTCGCCGGTCCCGGCAACAACGGCGGGGACGGGTGGGTCGCGGCCCGCCACCTGGCCGCCCGGGGCGTCGTCGTGCGGGTACTCACCCTCGCCGACCCCCGTAGTGGCGCGGCCGTCGCCGCCGCCGAGGCCGCGGCCGCGAGCGGGATCCCCGGTACCCCCTGGCGCGAGCCGGACGGCTGGGAGGACCTCGTGGTCGACGCGGTCTTCGGGGCCGGTTTCCGGGGGCCGCTCCCCGACGAGGTGCAGGCGTGGGTGTCGGCCCGCCCGCCGCTCGTCGCCGTCGACCTGCCGAGCGGACTCGCCGGTCGGACCGGCGAGC
>JBFLKR010000258.1:0-2514 GCA_040883295.1 Acidimicrobiia bacterium | reverse complement strand
GTGTTGTGGTGGACCGAGACGACCGCCTGGCGGGCGCCGCCCTCGCACAGCGAGGTGAGGGCGTCGGCCCGCACCTCCGAACGGGAGGGCCGCTCCATCGGTGGCACGCCGTCGCAGAGCCGGTCGGCCTCGGCCTCCAACGCCTGGGTCACGACGGCGCCTTGCACTGCACCAAGCCGCCCGTGGAGCTTGTAGCCGGCCTCGTCCAACTGGGGCTGGACCACCAGGTAGCTGTCCACCGGCACTGGATCCCGTCGACGGCGGCGGCATAGATGCCCCACCCCGGCGAGTTCGAGGCCATCGAGGAGGTCGACGGCGATGCCAGCCAGGGTGGCCTCCGTGTAGGCGTGGGCCCTATCGGCAGTGATCTCGCCGTCGGCGAGACGGTCGAACACCCCGTCGGGGATCCCCCGGGCGGTGCGAACCCACCGACGGGCGGTGTCGCGCTCCACGTCGAAGCGGCGAGTCACCCACTCGACCAGATCCCGAGCCCCATCCACGAACGCCACCTGCGCCCGGTCGGCCGCCCGGATCAGCTCGATCCGACGGGCCGACACCTGGGCATCGACCTCCATCAGTCGATCGATCTCCGCTTCGATGGCGTCCAACGTCTCCATGCACCCATCATCACAGGAGGGTGCGACACAACACGATACGGAACGATCAGCGGGCGAGGACCTCGTCCAGGAAGTCTCCGGCTGCCCGATGGGCCCGCTCGATGGCGTCGGGGATGGAGTCCGAGGCCCGGTATCGGAGGCGACCGGGGTCGTTGTACCGGTCCACGTGGTCGGCGCCGGTTGGCAGCACTCGCAGCGTGACGTGCTCGGGCAGGGTCTCGAGATCCCGGTGGAAGCGGTGGCGGCGGGCCACCTCGAATGCCACGATCGCCACGTCCCAGGCCTGTCTCGGCAGTTGGAGGGGGACGTCCACGTTGCCGACCTGCAGTACCCAGATCTCCTCGGCGCCGAGCTCGAGCGCCCGGGAGATGGGGATCGAGTTGACGACGCCGCCGTCGACATAGTGCTCGCCCCTGATGGCGACCGGGGCGAACAGCCCGGGTACGGCAGCCGAGGCGAGGACGGCATCGGCGAGGGGGCCCTCGGAGAACCAGACCTCCGACGAGGTCTCGATGCGGGCCGCCACGCATTGGAAGGGGATGTCGAGGTCCTCGATGAGGGTGGCGGGGGCCCAGTGGTCGATGAGTCGCCGCAGCGGCTCGCTGGAGTGGAGGTGGGTGCGGTGGCGCACGAAGTTCGCCGCCCGCTCGGTGAGCCCCTCGGAGAACACCGCCCCGAAGTCGTCGGACAGCCACACCGCCTCCAACCGGTCGACGCCCTTCGTCAGCGGTCGACTGGCGACGATCGCCCCGTTCAGGGCGCCGACCGAGGTACCCACGATGAGATCCGGCTCGACGCCGGCCTCGGCGAGGGCCTTCAGCATGCCCACCTCGGCGGCTCCCCGGAACCCCCCACCACCCAGCACGAAGGCGCGTTTCGGCCGACCGGATGGATCCATGGGTGTCAGACTAGGAACCACGATGACGCCGCCGCCCCGTCTCGTGCGCTGGTTGGTATTGGCCCCCGTGACCTGGGTCGGTGCGATCCTCGCCGTGCTCCTCTCCCCGTTGGCATTCGTGCTGTCGGTCGTCCTCGATCTCGTCGACCGTGCGGCCTGGCGCAACACACGCCTGCTTGGTCTCGGCGTCATGTTCTGCGCCCTCGAGGCCGTGGCCCTGCCGGTGGCGTTCGGGGTCTGGATCACGAAGCCGTTCCGCACGGCGGAGTCCAACGAGGCCGTCTACCAGTCGCTCCTGTGCTGGTGGCTGGGAGTCATCACGGCGACGCTTCGCCGCTGCCTCCACTTCACCTTCGACGTCCGCTTCCCGCCTCCCGACGATGGCCGCCTGATCGTCGTGAGTCGCCATGCCGGCCCCGGTGACGCGCTCTTCCTCATGAACGAGTTGGCCAACCGCCAGGGCCGCTCGATCCGGGGCATCGGCAAGGGGAAGCTGCTCTGGGATCCGTTCTTCGACCATGTCGCCGCAGCCGGCGGATACCTGTTCATGGGTCGCCGTGACACCGCCGAGACCGTCCGCACCCACGCCGCCGTCCCGCCCGGCGGTGCCTACATCACCTTCCCGGAGGGCGGCAACTTCACCCGGCGGCGACATGCCGACCGGGTGGCCGAGCTCCGAGCCGCCGGCCAGGCCGAGTTGGCCGATGCCGCAGAGCGTCTCGACCACCTCCTCCTGCCGCGAGTCGGCGGGGTGCACGCGGCGATGATGGCTGCCCCCGATGCCACCGTGGTGTTCGTCGCCCACGTCGGTTACGAGGACCTCGACTCGCTCGCCGGGATCTGGCGGGCGATTCCCGAGGGCCGCCACGTGATCCTCGAAGGACGGCCCGCGCCCCGGCCCGAGCGCTGGGAGGACCGGACCGTGCTGGCCGAGTGGCTCCTCGCCCGCTGGGCCGACATGGACCGGTGGATCGAGAAGCACTCGACGGGTTGACCGGG
>JBFLKR010000257.1:0-12739 GCA_040883295.1 Acidimicrobiia bacterium | reverse complement strand
TCGTTGCGGTCGGTGCCGCGGATGGTGAGGCCGGGCGTCGTCACCGTCACCGACTCCCGGTAGACACCCGGCCCGACGAGGACGAGGTCACCGGGCCCGGCGGCGTCGACGGCCGACTGGATGGTGGGGTAGTCGCCGGGCACCTCGATGGTGACGCCCGACCACTCGCTCGGCGCCAGCTCGGCCGAGATCGGGGTCGGCGTCGGGACCTCCTCGGCGGGCTCCTCGGGCTCGTCGGCCGGTGGTTCGTCCTCGGTGTCCTCCTGGGCGAGCTCCGTCACGCCCGCCACCACGGCGCCGACCGGGGCGGCCGTCGGCTCGGCCACCGTCACCGTGCCCACCATCCCGGCGTACGTCCCGTCTTCGAGTCGGGTGGCGTGCAGCGAGCAGAAGTACGGGTAGGTACCCGGCTCGTCGAACGTGACCTCCGTGGCGTCCTCGGGGCCCATCAGCAGCTCACCGAACGTGTCCTCGGTCGACCACGACTCGTCGTAGGCGATCGCGTTGTGCTCCACGGCCCCGTCGTTGACGAAGCGGACCGACTGACCGGCCTCGATCGTGATGTCGGCGGGATCGTACGAGTTGTCGAGCATCGAAACCTCGACGGCGTCGTCGCCACCGCAGGCGGCGAGCGCCGCGGCGACGAGAGCGAGCAGGAACCAGAGGCGTGGGGACGTGCGCATGCGGGGGAGGTTAGGACCTGGGTCCGTCCGGCGACGGTCCGGGCTAGCCGGAACCTGCGGTTTACGCTCCCCGGCCCATGGTCCACCGTTTCGAGGTCGATGTCCGCTGGGCCGACCTCGACCCCTACCGGCACGTCAACCACGCCACCTACCTCGCCTACTGCGAGTCGGCCCGCATCGCCCTGCTCGAGGACATCGGGTTCTCGATGCGGCGGCTGGCCGAGCTCGATCGGCAGATCGTCATCGTCCGCCTCGAGGCCCGCTGGCTCGCCCCGGCCCTCGAGGACATGACGGTCACCGTCGAGACCGAGGTCGACGAGGTCGGGCGGGTGCGGTCGGCGTGGCGCCAGCGGGTCCTCCACGGTGACGAGGTGCTGTTCGACGCGGTGGTGGAGGCGGCGTTCACCGACCCCTCGGGTCGGCCCCGGCGGGCGCCGGAGGGCTTCGTCGAGGCGGCGAGCGGCGCCGCGTGAGTCGGCGGCTCCTGCTGGGGCTCGTGGCCGTCATCGCGGTGGTGGCGGCCGGGATCGGCGTGGCGGCCGCCATGTCCCGGAGCATGGCGCTCGACGAGGAGGACCACGGTTGGGAGGCGTGCGAGGCACCGTCGATCGCCACCGTCCCCGACCTCGGCCGGTTGGGCGTCGAGCCGTGGCCGGGCGGCCCGGTGCGCACCGTCCCGGTGGCCGACATCGACCGGGCCACCTCGCTCGTGGAGGTGGCCGACGGCTCGCTGGTGGTGACCGTGAAGGACGGCCTCCTCCTCCGCATCGACGCCGGTGGCGAGGTCACGACCCTGCTCGACCTGACCGATCGGGTCTCCGGCGGCTCCGAGCAGGGGCTGTTGGACGTCGAGCCCGACCCCGACCGGGCCCGGCTGTACCTGACGCTGACCAACCCCGACGGCGACCTCGAGTTGTGGGCGCTCGACGCCGACGCCGACGGCCTGCCGCTGCCGGGCACCGACCGGGTCCTCATGACCATCGACCAGCCCCACGAGTGGCACAACGGCGGTGACGTGGAGGTCGGCCCCGACGGCCACCTGTGGCTGTCGGTGGGCGACGGCGGGAGCATCGCCGACCCATTCGGCAACGGCCAGGACCCCACGACGCCGCTGTCGGCGATCCTCCGCATCACCCCCACCGAGGACGGGTACGAGACCCCCGCGGGCAATCCGTTCTCCGGCCGCTCGGGCGACGAGCGCGTGGTGGCGTATGGGTTCCGGAACCCCTGGCGCATCGACTTCGGCCCGGACGGGTTGTTGTGGATCGCCGACGTCGGCCAGTACTGCGCCGAGGAGGTCAACGTGCTCGACCCCGCCGACCTCGGCGGCAACTATGGCTGGTCGAACCTCGAAGGGACCCACCGGTTCATCGGGCGGGTACCCGAGGACTCGGTGCTCCCGGTGTTCGAGTACACCCACGACGACGGCGGCTGCGCCATCGTCGGCGCCGGCATCCACCGCGGCTCCGCGGTCCCGGGGCTCGCCGGCCACTACGTGTTCGCCGACTACTGCCGGGGTCGGCTCATGGCCCTCGAGGTCGACGGCACCGACGTGACCGCCGTCTACGAGCTGGGCCCCCGCCACGGCCTGCTCGCCTCGATCTCCCCCGACGCCGACGGCGACCTCTACCTGCTGACGCTCGAGGACGGCATCAAGCGCCTGGTGCCGTAGGGCCGCCTGCGGCGGCCCGGTACCGAGTACCAGGTATCGAGTACCAAGAGTGGACACCCCCCGCCATGGGTGTTCCTCCGACACCCGATACTCGATGCCTGATACCTCAGAGAGCCACCACCTCGTCCGCCGCCAACCGCACCTCGGTGCCCGCCGGCATGGGGTCCGCGCAGCGGAAGGTGACCGGCGTCCCGTCGACGTCGGCCTCCACCCGCCAGCCATCCCCGACGAACCGGGAGGCGGCGACCGTGGCCGCCACGCCCACGTCGGCGGGTCGGATTGCCTGCTCGGGCACCAGCAGGGGTCCTGGGCCGAACGGGCTGGCGTCCTCCCACACGTTGCGGTGGCCGAGGAAGCGGGCCGACCAGGCGTCGGGCGGCCGCGACCACAAGCCTTCGGGGGTGTCGACGGCCACGAGCCTCCCCTCCCGGAGGATCGCCACCCGATCCCCGATGGCGAGCGCCTCGTCGTGGTCGTGGGTGACGTAGAGGGCGGTGCGGTCGTCGAGCAGGCCGGCGACGTCGCCCAGCAGCCGTTCCTTGAGGGCGACGTCGATCGCCCCGAGCGGTTCGTCCAACAACAGCAGCGGCGGGTCGATGACGAGCGCTCGGGCGAGCGCCACCCGCTGCCGCTCCCCGCCCGAGAGGCGGTCCACCGAGCGGTCCGCCATCCCGCCGAGGCCGACGAGGTCGAGGGTCTCGTCCACCCGGCGGCGGACCTGGGGTCCGGGCACGCCCCGCAGCTCGAGGCCGAAGGCGACGTTGCCCGCCACGTCGAGGTGCTCGAACAAGGCGTAGGCCTGGAACACGAACCCGAAGCCCCGCTCGTGGGGTGGAACGTCGGCGAGGTCGTCGCCGTCCCAGCGGATCGTGCCGGCGACCGGCGCCACGAGGCCGGCCACCGTCCGCAGCAGGGTCGACTTCCCCGAGCCCGACGGGCCGAGCACCGCCACGGTCTCCCCGTCGGCGACGGTCAGCGACACGCCGACCAGCGTCGGGAGGCCGTCGAGGTCGACGTCGAGGTCGATCACCTCGAGGCTCACAGCGCCTCCCGTCCGGTCCGGAAGCGGTCCACGGCCAGTACGGCGAGCGCGGTGACCACCATGAGCACGACGGCGGCCGCCGCTGCCGACCCCCCTGAGCCGGGTCGACCGAGCAGGCGGAACACGAGGATCGGGAGGGTCGGGTCGGCGGGCCGCCCCACGAAGGTGGTGGCCCCGAACTCCCCGAGCGAGAGGGCGAAGGCGAAGCCGGCGCCGACCAACAGCGAGCGGCGGGCGATCGGCCAGTCGACCCGGCGGAGGACCGTCGTCCGGTCGGCCCCCAGGGTGACGGCGGCCGCCCGGGTGTCGGCGGCGATCGAGACCATGGTCGGGGCCGTCGAGCGCACCACGAAGGGGATCGCCACCAGGGCGTGGGCGATCGGCACCATCAGCCACGACCCGCGGAGGTCGATCGGCTGGTCGAGGGCGAGCAGGAACCCGAGCCCGATGGTCACCGCCGACGTGCCGAGCGGGAGCATGACCGCCGTGTCGAATCGCCGCCCGGCCGGTCCGCCCCGGGTGACGGCGACGACGGCCGCCCCGCCGACCACCACGGCGAGCGCCGTGGCGATGGCCCCGTATCCGAGCGACCGCCCGACCGCCGACACGAGGTCGAGGCCGGGCGCCGGATCGACGACCAGTCGCCGGTACCACTCGAGCGTCGGTCCGGCAGAACCCGCGAACGACGTCGCCACCAGCCCGACGAGCGGCACCGCAAGGACCACCGCCGTCGCGGCGAGGATGGCCAGGGCGACTCGCCGCGCGCCGACACCGGTGCCGGCCGGTCGGCCCGGTCGGGGGGTCGGGGTCCGGCCGGCCCGGCCGTACCAGGCCAGCAGCGTCGCCACCGCCACGAGTTGGACGAGGGCGATGACGGCGGCCGCACCGAGGTCGAGGCGCTGGCTGACCTGCCGCCAGATCTCCACCTCGAGGGTCCGCACCCGGAGTTCGCCGAGGATGAGCACGGTGCCGAACGAGGTGAACGACAGCAGGAACACGAGCGACGAGGCGGCCACGATCGACGGTCGAAGGGCGGGGAGGAGGACCCGGCGGAAGACGACCCACCGCCCGGCACCGAGGGTGCGGGCCGCTTCGAGGGTGTCGGGCGGGATCCCCGCCCAGCGCGACCCGATGATGCGGATGACGACGGCGAGGTTGTAGAAGACGTGGGCGGCGATGACGGCCGTCGCCGTGCCCCGGAGGTCGACGCCGAGCGGCCCGTCGGGCCCGAGCAGCTCGGCGAACGCCGCCCCGACGATCACCGTCGGCAGCACGAACGGCACGGTGGTGGCGGCAAGGAACGCCCGGCTCCCCACCACGCCCGTCCGGGAGGCCGCCCAGGCGGCCGGGAGCCCGAGCGCCACCGTGAGCACCGTGGTCACGACCGCCTGCCAGGTCGTGAACCACGCCGCCGAGACCACGGTCGGGGTGGTGAGGGCGTCGAGCAGCGAGGAGCCGGCGTCCCGGGGGGCGGACAGTCCCGTCCAGGCGACGTCGACCATCGGCCAGACGAAGAACCAGCCGAGGAACCCGGCCGGGATCGCCCACGCCCACCACGGTGCCCCCACCAGCGGGTCGCGGCCGCCCGCGCCCGGGCCGCGGCGCCCGGTCGGTGCAGTGGCCGGTGCCGTCACCGGACCCTGCCCAGCGCGTTCCTGTCGGCCGTGGCCATGTGGGTGCTGGCGGTGCCCGACAGGAACAACCCCCACCGGTTCTTGTCGGCCTCAGCCATGCGGTGCATGGCTGGGCCAGACAAGAACGGGTGGGGGACGGTCATGGGAGGACGATCTCCGTCCACCGATCGATCCACTCGTCGCGGTGCTCCTCGATGCGTTCGGGGTCGAGCGAGAGCGGGTCGTCGGGCACGACCGAGAACTCCACGAACTCGGGCGGGAGTGGGGTGTCCTCGACGGCCGGGAAGACGAACATGTTGAGCGGGATGTCCTCCTGGAAGGCCGGCGACAGCATGAAGTCCACCAGCGCCTCCGCCGACTCGGACGGGCGGAGGATCCCGGCGTACTCGACCTGGCGGAAGCACGACGCCTCCACCACCGCGGTGGGGGCTTCCTCGGGCCTCTCCTCGGCGAAGATGACCTCGGCGGGCGGCGAGGTGGCGTAGGAGACCACGATCGGCCGGTCGCCGCCGCCCGCCACGGTGAAGTCGCCGTAGTAGGCCTCCTCCCATCCCGACGTCACCCGCACGTCGTTGGCGGCCAGGGACGCCCACCAGTCCTCCCAGCCGTCCTCGCCGTACTCGGCGATCGTCGCCAGCACGAATGCGAGGCCGGGACTCGACGTGGCGGGGTTCTGCACCACCGTCAGACCGGCGTAGGCGGGGTCGACCAGGTCGTCGAGCGAGTCCGGCGGGGCCAGGTCGCCCGAGAAGAAGTCGACGTCGTAGTTGAGGCACACGTCGCCGAAGTCGATGGGGGTCACGAACTCGGAGGTGACGAGCTCGTCGGGTACGCCGTCGAGCCCCTCGGCCTCGTAGGCGGTGAAGATCTCCGCGTCGAGCGCCCTCGACAGCAGCGTCGTGTCGACGCCGAACAGGACGTCGGCGGTGGGGTCGTCGGCGGTGAGGATCGCCTGGTTGACGACGGCGCCGGCGTCGCCGGCCTGCACCACCTCGACGGTGATGCCGGTCTCGGCCTCGAACGCCGTCCACACGTCGTCGGAGACGATGAACGAGCCGTGGGTGAGCAGCGTCAGCTCGGTGGGGGCCTCCGTGGTCTCGGGGGGCCCGCCGGTCGAGCTGCACGCCGCCACGACCAGCGCCGCCGCGAGGGCGACCGTGATGGTCCTGGGCATGGGTGCCTCCTGCGCGACCGGCAGGGGGAGCGGCCATCGGGCCGAGCCACGCCTCCCTCCGCCGGCATGATCCGGTTCAGGTCTCGGGTCGATGGGCGTTCGCCCAACCTCTCAGCCCGCCGCGTGCGGACTCCCCGGTGTGGCCGGTCCCGAGGTTACGGCCCGGCCTCCCCAACGCGCAAGGGTCGGGCCCCGTCGCTCCGTAGGCTGATCCCATGGAGATCAGGACGATGGCCGTGTCCCGCTCGGGCGAGCTCGTCGACCCGGGTCGCGCCGAGGAGCTTGCCTGGCGGTGGGACGACGTGCGTCTGGCGGGCGACGTTGGTGAAGTCGTCGACTGGGGCGTGAGCCGAGGGATCGACCCGATCCTCCTCCGCGACGCCGTCGCCGACCGGGACCAGCCGAAGTACGACGACTTCGGCGACCACCTCGGCCTCCACCTCCACTCGCCGGCCCTCGACGAGACGGGTGACATCGCCACCACCGAGATCGACGTGCTGCTGCTCCCCGGCACCCTCGTCACCCTCCACGGCGAGCCGGTCCCCGGCATCGACTGGGCGATGGCCCGGCTGCGCGACCGGCCCGACTGGCGCCTCGGGGAGGTCGACCTGCTGTTCGCGGCGGTCGTCGACGTGCTCGTCCGCCGCTTCGTCGGGCCCATCGAGCACCTCGACCGGCTCGCCGACGAGCAGGCACTCGCCGCGCTGTCGGGTGACGACGTCGTCGGCGAGGTCGCCACCCTCCGGATGTACGAGGCGGACGTGCGACGGGTGCTCGTGCCCCTGGCGGTGGCTCTCGACGAGCTCCTCGCCGACGGCCACCCGCTGATCGGTGACGAGGCCGGCCGCCGGCTGCGGGACGTCCACGACGTGCTGTCGCGACTGGTGGGGCTGTTGGACTCGGCCCGCACGGTGCTCGGCGACGCGCTCGCCGTCTACCACGGCATGGCCGCCCACCGCATGGCCCGCGCCACCACCGTCTTCACGGTCTACGCCGCCGTGATGTTCCCCCTGACGTTCATCACCGGGTTCTTCGGCATGAACTTCGTCGACCTGCCCGGGGAACGGTCCGGGTGGGTGGTGGCGGCGGTCGCCATGGCCATCTCGCTGGTGGTGTCGGTGCTCGTGTTCTGGCGCGCCGGCCTGCTCACCCCCGAGCGGGTCGAGCCGCCGTCGACGACCGAGATCCTCCGGACCGCGGTGACGGCCCCGGTCAGGGCGGTGGGTGCCATCGCCCCCCGCCCGGCGGGGGGCACGTCGGATCGGTGATGTGTCGGTTCAGCCGGCGCTGGCGCCGGCCCCGCGTGACTCGAATCGCTTCTCGTACGAGTTGACGGCGCCACCCAGCAGCACGAAGAGGACGCCGATGGCGAAGGCCATGGCGGCCACGCCGAAGGCGAGCACCGACGTGAACAGCGACGACTGCAGGAAGGCGGCGTTCATGGCCACGGCCCGCAGCGGGTCCTCACGATCGAGCTCGGCGTAGGTCAGGCCACCTGTCGCGTCGCGTGCGTGCTCATCGATGACCAGGGCCTGGCAGTAGGCCGTGAACGGTCCCGTGACCGACTGGCCACCGAGGCAGCCGTCATCGGAGACGGTGATGTTCTGGTCGGCGAGGGTGCTCGACACCAGGATCCAGGTGACGACGCTCCCGATGATCATCAGGGCGCCCAATACGTAGGCGACCGGTCCGATGATTTTGCCCATTGTGTGTCTTCCTCCCATAGGGGTGCCGGGCCATACCCGGCTGTCCTGTTCGCGAGAGAGGGTACAGGATGACGTTGGATGCCCATACTGGGTAGGGGTATGTCCGGACAGGTCGATGCCGTGACGAGGTGGGTAGCGTGGTCGCCCATGCGACTCGGCTATGCCATCGGCTACTGGGGATCGGGCCCGCCCGACGATGCCCTCGAGGGCCTGTTGGAGGCAGAACGCCTCGGGTTCGATTCGGCGTGGACCGCCGAGGCGTACGGGTCAGACGCCCTCACGCCGCTGGCCTGGTGGGGCTCTCGCACCGAGCGGATCGGCCTCGGCACCGACATCCTCCAACTGTCGGCCCGCACCCCCGCGGCGACCGCCATGGCCGCCATGACCCTCGACCACCTGTCAGGCGGGCGGTTCCGGCTCGGGCTTGGGGTGAGCGGTCCGCAGGTCGTGGAGGGCTGGTACGGGCAACCCTTCCCCAAACCGCTGGCCCGCACCCGGGAGTACGTGGCGATCCTGCGGGCGATCTTCGCCCGGGAGGAGCCGGTGAGCTTCGAGGGCGACCACTACACGCTGCCCCTGCCCGGCGGCACCGGGCTCGGCAAGCCGCTGAAGTCCACCATCCATCCGGTCCGGACCGACCTCCCGATCTACCTGGGGGCCGAGGGGCCCAAGAACGTTGCCCTTGCCGCCGAGATCGCCGACGGGTGGCTGCCCCTGTTCTTCGCCCCCTCGGACGACGCCTTCTACCGGTCGGCGCTGGCCGAGGGCTTCGCCCGGCCGGGCGCCCGCCGGAGCTTCGACGACTTCGACGTCGCCGCCATGGTTCCGTTCGTCCCCAACCCCGACGTCGAGCAGGCTGCCGACACCATCCGACCCTGGCTCGCCCTCTACATCGGGGGGATGGGAGCCAAGTCCACCAACTTCCACCGCCAGGTCTTCGAGCGGATGGGCTACGAGGCCGAGTGCCAGACGATCACCGACCTGTACCTCGGCGGCCGCAAGCAGGAGGCGGCCGCCGCCGTCCCGACCGCCATGGTGGAGGAGGTCGCCCTCGTCGGGCCGCCCGACAAGATCCGCGACGACGTGGCAGCCTGGGAGGCGTCCGTCGTCACCACGATCCTCATCCAGGGGCCACCCCAGCTCCTGTCGATCGCCGCCGACGTCGTCGGCGGCTGACCCATCGCCCACCGGAGAGGCCCACAATGGCCCGCATGATCAGGGACACCGCCCGCCCCGAAGTCCTCGAGTTGGTCGAGGAGATCCGACGCAAGCTCTGGCGCACCCGCGGCCGCATGGCCTGGAACGCCACCCCCGAGGACTGGTATTGGGCCGTCGCCCGCACCGTGCGCGACCGGCTCATCAACCGCCGCCTCGAGACCGAGGCCGCCACCGAGGAGGCCCAGGCCCGGACCGTCGCCTACCTGTCCGCCGAGTTCCTCATCGGCCCGCAGTTGGGTCGCAACCTGCACGCGGTGGGGGAGTGGGACACCTATCGGGCCGCCGTCGCCGAACTCGACCTCGACCTCATCGACGTGTTGGCGCTCGAGCCCGAGCCGGGCCTCGGCAACGGCGGTCTGGGTCGGCTCGCCGCCTGTTACATGGAGTCGATGGCCACCCTCGAGATCCCGGCCATCGGCTACGGGATCCGGTACGAGTACGGGATCTTCACCCAGGAGATCGAGGGCGGCTGGCAGGTCGAGCGTCCCGACCACTGGCTCGCCAAGGGGAACCCGTGGGAGATCCGTCGCCCCGAGCTGACCTACCCGGTGCGCTTCGGTGGCCACACCGAGCACCAGACCGATGCCGCCGGCCGCACCCGCGTCATCTGGCACCCCGATTGGGAGCTGTCGGGCATGGCCTTCGACACCCCGATCGTGGGTCACGGCGTCCCGTCGGGCAACCTCCTGCGGCTGTGGCGCGCCGAGGCGGCCGAGGGCTTCGACCTGGCCGCCTTCAACGCCGGCGACTACTGGGGCGCCGTGGAGTCGGCCGTCCGGTCGGAGACCATCTCGAAGGTCCTGTACCCCAACGACGAACCCGCCGCCGGCAAGCGCCTCCGCCTGCAGCAGCAGTTCTTCTTCGTCACCTGCTCGCTGCAGGACATGATGCGCCGCCACCTCCGGACCGGGGCGTCGCCGGCCGAGTTCGCCGATCGCTACGCGATCCAGCTCAACGACACCCACCCGGCGATCGCAGTGCCCGAGCTCATGCGGCTGCTCATCGACGAGTACGACCTCCGCTGGGACGAGGCCTGGGACGTCACCCAGCGGACGTTCGCCTACACCAACCACACGCTGTTGCCCGAGGCGCTCGAACGGTGGCCGGTGGCGCTCATCGCCCAGTTGCTGCCCCGGCACCTCGAGCTCATCTTCGAGATCAACCAGCGGTTCCTCGACGAGGTCAGGGTCCGGACCCACGGCGACGAGGAGAAGATCCGGGCACTGTCGATCATCGGGGAGGAGGGCGAGCGCCACGTCCGGATGGCCAACCTGGCCGCCGCCGCCAGCCACACGATCAACGGCGTCAGCCAACTCCACACCGAGTTGCTGAAGACCAGCGTCATGGCCGATCACCACGCCCTCTGGCCCGACAAGTACGTGGCGATCACCAACGGGATCACGCCCCGTCGCTTCATGCGGTTCGCCGACCCGTCGCTCTCGATCCTCCTGGACGAGACGATCGGGCGGGGCTGGGACGTCGACCTCGACCGGTTGGCGGGGCTCGAGGACCACATCGACGACGCCGGGTTCCTCGAGGCGTGGGACCAGGCCCAACGCGACGCCAAGCGGTTCCTCACGAAGCTCGCCATCGACCGGGGCGTCCGCCTCGACCCCAAGTCGATGTTCGACGTGTTGGTGAAGCGCATCCACGAGTACAAGCGCCAGCACCTGCAGCTGCTCCACATCGTGGCCCGGTACAACGCGATCAAGGCCGGTCGGCTCACCGACCCCGTCCCCCGCACCTTCATCTTCGGCGGCAAGGCCGCGCCCGGGTACCACATGGCGAAGCTGATCATCAAGGCGATCAACTCGGTGGGTGACGTCGTCAACGCCGACCGGGACGTCAACGACGTGATGCGGGTCGTCTTCGTCCCGAACTACAACGTGACGAGCGCCCAGGTCATCTACCCGGCTGCCGACCTCTCGGAGCAGATCTCGACGGCCGGCTACGAGGCGTCGGGCACCGGCAACATGAAGTTCGCCCTCAACGGCGCCCTCACGATCGGCACGGACGATGGCGCCAACGTCGAGATCCGCGAACGGGTCGGTGACGAGAACTTCTTCCTGTTCGGGCTGACCACCGAGGAGGTCGGTGCCCGGCGGGCGTCCGGCTACGACCCCCGGGCGGTCCTCGCCGAGGACGAGGAGTTGGTCGCCGCCCTCGACATGCTCGGGAGCGGCTACTTCACGAGTGGCGACGCCGACGTGCTCGGACCGCTCGTGAAGAACCTCCGGGACGTCGACCACTACCTCGTGCTGGCGGACTTCCGGGCCTTCTGTGGGGCCCAGGCCGAGGTCGACGCCGCCTGGCGTGACCGTGCCCGGTGGACCCGGTCCTCGGTGCTGAACGTGGCCCGGTGTGGGTACTTCTCCTCCGACCGCGCCATTCGGGAGTACGCCGACCGCGTCTGGGGTGTCTGACCATCTCAGCGAGTTCTCACCTGCCTCTCACGGGCCGTTGAGGTTGCTTGTGAAAGAATGCACGAGACGGGCTGGAGCGGTCCCTCCCCGGCCACTCGGGCTCGTCGGCGCTTCCCCCTGAAGCGTGGGCGCCCCGCCGAACGGCGGGGCGCTTGCGCGTTCTGCCACCATCGGCGGGACATGGCCCGCCTGCTCGCCCGACTCCCGCCCGAGAGCCTGTTCGTGACGTCCGGGGTGTCGATGTACGCAGGCGCTTCGATCGCCGTCGTCCTGTTCGCCCACCTGGCCCCGCCCGGGGTCGCCTGGTGGCGGGTGTTGGGCGCCGGGGCGATCATCGTGGTGGTCCGTCGCTCGTGGCGACGCTCGTGGACCCGGTCCGACCTGCTCTGGGCGGCCCTGTTCGGGACGGCGTTGGCGGCGATGAACCTGAGCTTCTACCTCGCCATCGACCGCCTGCCGCTCGGCAATGCGGTCGCCATCGAGTTCATCGGCCCCACCGCCGTCGCCGCCCTGGGCTCCCGGACGGGCCGCTCGTGGTTCGCCCTCGCGCTCGCCGCGGCGGGGGTCGTCGTGCTGGCCGGGGTCGAGTCCGGAGGGACGCTGGTGGGGGTGGGGTTCGCGCTCCTCGCCGGGGTGCTCTGGGCGGCGTACATCGTGCTGGGCGAGCGGGTGGCCAACCGGGGGGCGGCCGTCGACGGGCTCGGGGTCGGGATGCTGGCGGGTGCGGTCGCGATCGCCCCGTTCGGGCTGGGCCCGGCAGTATCGGCGCTGGTGACGCCGTGGGTCGTGGGGTTGGCGCTGGCCACCGCGGTGCTCTCGAACGTCATCCCCTACGCCCTCGACCAGCACATCTTCACGCGCGTGTCCCGGCCTCGCTTCGCGCTCCTCAACTCACTGTTGCCCGCCACGGCGACCGTCGTCGGCCTCCTCGCCCTCCAACAGGTGCCGACGGCTCGCGACCTCGTCGGGATCGGCCTGGTCGTCGTCGCCATCGCCCTCGGCGGTGAGCGACGAGTGGAACCGGCCGAGGCCCCGTGACCGCCCTCTCGTCGACCCGGGTCACGCTGCGCCAGCTCGCCGTGTACGCAGACGTGGACGCGGCGATGGCCGGTGCCGCCGGGCGGGACGCGCGGACGGTCCTCATGCCCCGCATCGACCTCGACGGGGCGCCCCTGCTGTTCGTCCCG